>NZ_FMUW01000004.1:0-122586 GCF_900101315.1 Blautia sp. SF-50 | reverse complement strand
GAGACTTCCAAGACCGAGCCGATCAAGGTTGAGACTTCCAAGACCGAACCGATCAAGGTCGAGACTTCCAAGACTGAGCCGGCAAAAGTTACTACTTCCAAGATTGAGCCTCTGAAAGTCGAAACTTCCAAGGAGGACACAGCTTACGATGCCCTCTACGAGAAACGTCTGAAACACTACTACAATGATCTGAAATGGCTTTACTGCGAGCTGTTCCGCGATCACCCGGAAGTTACCGGCACATTCTCAAGCCTCACAAAAAAGATGAAAGAAATCTACCGTGAGCGTTCTCTTTCCATGAAGGAAGCCGACCAGAACTGCGCTGCAGATCCTGACTGGTTCCGTAAGACTACTTTCACCGGAATGGCTGTAAATCCTGCTGACTTCGCAGATACTCTTTCCGGGCTGTCCGATAAGCTGGACTATATCAGTGAATGCAAAGCAGACACTCTGTACCTGACAGATCTTTTCCAGGCAACCTCCAACTGCTCTCTTCGCATTATCCCGGAGATCGGAACCTCCGAAGATCTGTACACACTTGCAGCTAACTGTAGGAAAGCAGGTATCCGCCTGGCTCTTGAGATCCCGTTAAGTCTTTCTGTGGATGACCCACAGTCCGGTGCGCCATGTGTGCTCCAGACTCCGGCTTATTTCAATGCAATGCTTCTTCAGATCCTGGAGCTTGCAAATGAAGGTGCTTCTATATTCAGCCTTGGTGTCCTTCCGATGATGCCGGAAGAAAATCTCTGGAAGCTTCACTCTCTGCTGCGTATGACCCGAATGGTGTGTGAGATCGTATGCCCCGGAATTCTTCTCCTTGGCGAAACAGACCGCCCACCTGCAGAGGCTGCTGCATTTGGCGGAACTTCCGATATGCCGGAACTTCACATTGTAAACAGCACCCAGCTGATGTCCGATCTCTGGCATACCGTTGCCACAAAGGACACTGCCCTTCTCCGCCGGGGAATCGACAGAGCTGCAGACCTTCCGCAGGCACCGGTATTCCAGAATTACCTCCGTAACCGCAACACGGTACGCTGGAATCTGGACTATGATTTCCTGAAAGGAAGCTTTATCACAGAAGGGCCTCACAGAGATTATCTGAATGAATTCCTGGCAGGTATTTTCCCTGATTCCTTTGCCCGGGGTGAAATTTATGTAAATCCGGAAACCGAGGAATCCGAGCTCTGCGGAACAACCGCATCTCTTGCAGGAATCGAGCGTTTTGATTATGAAGGAAATATGGAGGGTGTCAGCCGGGGAATCCGCTATGACGTAGCACTTCATGCATTGCTTCTTTCCCTCCCCGGAATTCCGGTACTTCGAAGCGGTGACGAGGTCGGACAGCTGAATGACTACACCTATAAAACAGACATTTCCAAAGCAGCTGATCCTCGCTGGCTCCACAATGGACGTTTCAACTGGGCACTTGCCCGGAACAGAGCCGATGCCGAAACGATCCAGGGACGCATTTTCAACAGCCTTGAACAGCTGGAATCCATCCGTGCCAGCCATTCGGTATTTGCACCTGAAGTTTCTGCACATACACTGGAAACCTGGGAAAAAGCTCTCCTTGCCCTGGTAAGAGAAACCTCCAAAGAAAAGCTGATCTGCATCTACAACTTCAGCGACCAGGATAAGGTAGCCTGGATCAACGAACAGGACGGTACCTACACAGATCTTCTCACTGGAGTTCAGAGAGACGCACAGGCTGTAGAAATCCCGGCCTTCGGATTTATCTGGCTTATGCACACGAAATAATAGCTTTGTCAGGCGGATATCCACAATCTGCATTCTCTACACAGCTCTGCACCGGATAACTGGATAACTGCTTCACAGTTTATTTGCAAAAAAGGACACTGCCATTTTCAACGGGCAGTGTCCTTTTTTATTTCTCATATTATTATTTTCTCAGCTTATCAATAAATGCAGCAAATTTCCCCTGTTCCCCACTATCCAGCGAACGGCTGTAAATATTTCTGAGCCAGGCCGTGATCACATCGATCAGGATCGGAGAAAATGTCATCAGAAGGAACACCAGAATGATCATTCCGAATTCCAGCGATCCCAGTGTCAGAAGATTCTGCAGAACCACCGCCGCACCGAAAAAGATCACCTGCATACTGTAAATGATCACCTTTCGATACTTATTCAGAGGTGCGTAAACTGTCTTAAGTGCCGCCATATAATTCCATCCTGTTACAAGCACACAGGCTGTATTCAGCATAACATTGGAATGGTATACATTCTGGCATACCAGCATCACACTGAACACACAGCCCGTGATGGTCACAGCAGCCGGAAATGCATTCATAAATACATGACGCAAAAATGTATGGTCGATCTTCTCATAATTATTCTCCTGTGCCAGAAGGAATGTAGGAATACCAACAGCGCAGGCACTGATCAGAGACATCTGGATCGGCTCAAAGGGATAGGAATCCCCGAAGAAGATCGTGATCAGTGACAGCAGCACGGAAAAAATCGTTTTGATCAGAAACATAGATGCCGCAGTACGGATATTGTTTACAACCCGGCGTCCCTGATTCACAATTTCCGGCATTGCTGCAAAATTAGAATCCAGCAATACCACATTGGCAATATTCTTGGCCGCATCACTGCCCTCAGCCATGGCAATACTGCAGTCCGCCTCTTTAAGCGCCAGAACATCATTGACACCATCACCGGTCATGGCAACCGTATGCTTCTGAGCCTGCAAAGACTTCACCATTGCCTGTTTCTGCTGAGGTGTTACACGCCCGAACACACTATATTCTGCAACTGCCTCGTCCATCTGTTCCTGAGTTGTGATCGTTGTCGCATCGATATAATGCTCTGCATTTTTAAGGCCTGCACGTCTGGCAATTGCAGAAACCGTCATCGGATCATCACCGGAGATCACTTTCAGATCAACACCCTGACTTTCGAAATATGCCAGCGTATCCGGTGCCTCTGCACGGATCACATCGGTAATAAGCAAAAGTCCGACAGGTTCCAGTCCCTCCGGAAGCTCCGCTCCCTCACTCACATTTACACTATGGGCAAGAACCAACACACGAAGACCTTCCTCTGCAAATCTGCCACAATACTCCATCAGCTCCGGGTTCCCTTCCGGAAAAAGAAACTGCGCTGCACCCATCAGATAAGTACCTGTATCTGTAAATGCAGCTCCGCTGTACTTCCTGTCAGAAGAAAACGGGATCACATGATCCAGCTCCATATCCTGAGATACTTTAAATCTTGCCCTGAGTGCATCGGCAGTGGCATTCTGATCCTTCAGCACAGAAAGCAGATTTCCCATGATATGCTCGATCTCCCGGGTCTTCTCCGGATCTTCCTGACTATGTTTCTCCGGGTCAGCTTCTGACTTTTCCTGTAATACGAGATTCGCGCTTCCATCCTCCTTTGCGATCGCATCTGTTGCTGAAACTGCAGAAGTCGCAGAACTCTCAGTTCCATCGCTGTCACCTTCGCCGGATTCAGGATCTTTCCCGGATATTGTCTCTGAAATCTCATCATACACCGGCGGATAGTTCTCCACCGCCTCCACACACATGGTACCCTCTGTGATAGTTCCTGTCTTATCCAGGCAGAGCGTATCCACGCGTGCAAGAGTTTCTATACAGTACAGCTCCTGCACCAGCGTCTTCTTCTGGGCAAGCTTCAGCGCACCCAGAGTCAGTGCCACACTGGTAAGAAGGACCAGTCCCTCCGGGATCATTCCCAGGACCGCTGCAACCATATTGACAACAGAATCCCGGATATTGTCTCCCACAAAATAATACTGTTTATAAAAAAGCAGCGCACCCATTGGTACGATAATGATACTGATCACCTTCAGAATGGCATTCAGGGAATTTCTAAGCTCTGAATTATGGCGTTTGAATTCCTTTGCCTCGCTGGTGATCCTTGACGCATAGTTGTCACTTCCCACATGGATGATCTGGCAACAGGCCTGTCCCGCCGTCACAAAGCTTCCGGAAAAAAGCTCATCTCCCGGATTCTTCGGAAGATTGTCTGCCTCACCGGTAAGCAGAGATTCATTGACCTCAAGACTTCCCTCCAGGATCTTCGCATCTGCCGGAACCTGTTCTCCGGCCTTCAGGAATATCAGATCATCGACAACCAGCTTCTCTGTAGAAATTTTCCATTTTTTTCCTTCACGCAGAACAACCGTCTTGGATTCTGTCAGGATGGCCAGCTTGTCAATCGTCTTCTTGGCACGGACCTCCTGAATGATCCCGATCACGGTATTAATAAAAATGATTCCTACAAACATGGAGTTTTTGTAGGAACCAACCAGCAGTACGAGAACCAGCAGCACCAGGTTCAGAAAATTGAAGAATGTCAACGTATTCTCCAGAATGATCTGCTTATATGTCCTGGTGTTGGGGTTTTCGTTATTATTTACCTGGCCCTGCGCAATTCTTTCCTGAACTTCTTCGTTCGTAAGTCCTGTCATGCTTCTTACTTACCTGTCCTTTCAATGGCTTACGGTTCTGTTCGACTGAAGCTTGCTCATGCCCCGGTTATGATCGTAAATAAAAGGAATCAATACTCCTCTTCTGTATCCTCTTCACCCTCGTGGATATCAGACTTCGGTTTGGAAAGACCCTCGATCTTAATGTGATGTTTCTCTGCATAATCCCAGAGAGCTGCATGAATTGCTTCCTCAGCAAGCAGGGAACAGTGGATCTTTACCGGCGGAAGTCCGTCCAGAGCCTCCATAACGGCCTTGTTGGTTACTTCCATAGCTTCCTCAATGGTCTTGCCCATTACAAGTTCTGTTGCCATGCTGCTTGTTGCAACTGCTGCACCGCATCCAAATGTTTTAAATTTGCAGTCTTTGATAATATGAGTTTCGTCATCGATATCAAGGAATATTCTCATAATATCACCGCATTTTGCATTTCCTACAGTACCCACGCCACTTGCGTTCTCGATCTCACCGACATTACGTGGATGCTGAAAATGATCCATTACTTTTTCACTATACATTATTTTTTCCTCCTGGCAAGTATTTTTATTATTTTTTCTGCTTTTTAATAAAATCTTCATATAATGGAGACATGCTTCTTAAGTTTGCAGTAATATCTTTCAGCTTATCTACTACAAAATCAACATCCTCCATTGTCGTCTCCTCGCTTAAGGTCATACGGAGAGATCCGTGTGCGATCTCATGAGGAAGACCGATAGCTAACAGAACGTGTGACGGATCCAGAGAACCGGATGTACATGCGGAACCGCTGGATGCACAGATTCCGAAATTATCAAGCATCAGAAGAAGTGACTCTCCCTCGATGAACTGGATGCTTACATTTACGTTGTTCGGAAGACGTTTTACTTTATCTCCATTGAGACGTACGTACGGGATCTCTGTGAGGATCCTGTTGATCATATGATCTCTGATCTCGATTTCTTTTGCAGTACGCTCTTTCATGGACTTGTTTGCACGCTCTGCTGCAAGACCGTATCCTACGATACCAGGAACGTTCTCTGTACCTGCACGACGTTTTCTCTCCTGTGCTCCGCCATGTACGAAGGAGCGGATCTTAACACCCTTACGGATATAGAGGAAGCCGATTCCCTTCGGTCCGTTGATCTTATGTCCGCTGGAGCTGAGCATATCAATATTGAACTCATCTACATTGATCGGGATCTGGCCGAATGCCTGAACAGCGTCTGTATGGAACAGGATTCCATGCTCATGTGCGATCTGTCCGATCTCTTTCAGCGGCTCAAGAGTACCAATCTCATTGTTTGCAGCCATAACAGAGATCAGGATGGTCTCCGGTGTAATGGCTTTCTGAAGCTCATCCAGGTCAATGAAACCATTCTCATCTACATCCAGGTATGTGACCTTGGCACCACGCTCTTTTTCAAGGTACTCGCAGGTATGAAGGATGGCATGATGCTCGATCTTTGTTGTGATGATATGGTTTCCTTTATTTTTATATGCCTCAAAGGTCGCTTTCAGAGCCCAGTTATCAGACTCGGAACCACCTGCTGTAAAATAGATCTCCTCTTTTTTGGCTCCGATCACATCTGCGATCTGCTGTCTTGCCTTTGCGATGGCAGCCTTGCTGTTTGCCGCAAAATCATAAACGGTTGAAGCATTTCCATAAAACTCTGTAAAATACGGCAGCATAGCCTCCACAACTTCCGGTGCGGTCTTTGTGGTAGCCGCATTGTCCAGATATATCATTTTTCCCATTTTCTTTTCCTCCTGTTCAGGATAATTATTTTTCGTGTATTCTCCGGCTTTCTTCGATCAGCTCACTGAGCATTAGGGTATCCACTGCATCTGTGATGCTGTCGTTGATCCTCTTCCACACTAATTTAGCCACGCAGAGATCAGAACCCTGGCAGCCACCGTCACCTTCTGTTCCCGGACATGTTGCAGCCTCCAGGCCACCCTCCAGGACACGAAGGATATCTCCCACTGAAATCTCTTCTGCCGGTCTTCCAAGGAAGTATCCTCCGGCTGCGCCGCGGACACTCTTCACAAGGCCCGCTTTCTTCAAAAGTGCCATCAGCTGCTCCAGATAGCTGACTGATATATTCTGACGGCCCGCAATACTCTGAAGCGAGACCGCTTCTTTTTCACTGTAAAGACCAAGGTCTATCAAAGCCTTAAGTCCGTATTTTGCTCTTGTTGACAGTTTCATCCGCTCACCTCTTTTTCAATTCCCAGTGTTTTCCTCGGATTTCATGTTTACTCTATCAGAAACATATGGTTCTGTCAAGACTAACTTCTTCATATACTGACAAAAAAGACTCAAGGTTATCCATGTCAAAAAAAATATTTCTCAAAGGAACCCTGATTCTTGCCTGCACAGGCCTTATCAGCCGTATCGCAGGTTTCTTTTATAGAATATTCCTCTCCCATGCCATTGGTGCGGAAGGTCTTGGTTTGTATCAGCTGGTTCTTCCTCTCCAGGGACTTATGGCCGCTTTATCCTATACAGGGATCCAGTCTGCCCTTTCACGCCTGATCGCATCCAGACTTGCCCTTCAGGAGAAAAAGGAGGCACGTTTTTCGCTGGTCACAGGAACACTTATGGCTGTCTTTTTTTCTGCTGCAGCCGGTTTTCTGCTTTTTCAGCACGCATATTTTTTTGCTTCCGCAATTCTGAAAACACCGCAGACTGCCGGTCTTCTTCGCCTAATAGCTGTCAGTATTCCTCTCTGTGCCATTCATTCCTGCATTGACAGCTATTATTATGCCCGGAAAAAAGCCTCTGTTCCGGCAGTCGTGCAGCTTTCGGAGCAGTCTGCACGGATCGGCACTACCTATATCCTGTATCTGATCTTTCTTTCCGAAGGACGTCCGATCACTGCATTGATCGCAGCGGGAGGTTCCCTTGCCGGAGAGACTGCCGCTTCGCTGGTGTCGCTGCTGGTAGTTTCCTTTCATTTCGGAAATCACCCTGTACACGAAAAGACTCCCGTCAGGATCTTTCCGCTGATAAAGGACCTTTTCACACTGTCTTTTCCCATTTCCCTGAACAGGATCCTTCTGACACTTCTCGGCAGCATAGAAGCGGTCCTGATTCCACAGATGCTTCTGCGTTCCGGCATGACAGCCTCAGACTCACTGAAGATCTATGGGATCTTTACAGGAATGGCACTGCCCCTGCTCCTGTTTCCTTCCACACTTACGTCTTCCGCCGCTGTGATGCTGATGCCTTCCATCGCACAGCTTGATGCACTGGGAAAACAGAAGCAGATCCGCCGTGTCACAGATCAGACCTTTTTTCTGTGCATGTTCCTGGGATTTCTATGCGGAAGCGGATTCTTTCTTTTTGGCCCATTCCTCGGAACATTGCTTTTTCACAGCCAGACTGCCGGAACCTACATACGGTATCTGTCTTTTATCTGTCCTTTTCTTTATACAAACACCATGCTCACCAGCATCCTGCAGGGACTTGGAAAACCAGGGCTCTGTCTGATCCACAGTATTGCCGGCATTCTCATCCGTATTTTCTCCGTTGTTTTTATAATTCCGGCAACAGGGATCCGAGGCTATTTTTACGGAATTTTTCTGGGTGAGCTGCTGCTTACTCTTCTACACGTGAAAGCGCTAAAATTTCCCTATCGACAATCGGCCAATAATCGTTTATAATAAATAATCGAAATGTCTATAGTTATGGAGGAATAAAGTACTATGAGTTTTGAATTCATAAAAAAACTGCCAACTCCTGAGGAAATCCGCAATCAGTATCCGCTCGATGCTGAACTTCAGGCGCTCAAGGAGAAACGCGATGCTGAGATTCGCGACGTTTTCACCGGAAAATCCGATAAATTCCTCGCTATCATCGGACCATGTTCTGCAGATAACGAAGATGCCGTATGCGATTATCTTTTAAGACTTCGCAAAGTTCAGGAAAAGATCGAGGATAAAGTCCTTATCATCCCGCGTGTTTACACAAACAAACCACGTACGACCGGTGAAGGATACAAGGGAATGGTCCATCAGCCGGATCCTGAGAAAAAACCGAACCTTCTTGCCGGACTGATCGCGATCCGCAAGATGCACATGCGTGCTATCCGCGAAAGCGGCTTCACCTGTGCAGATGAGATGCTTTACCCGGAGAACTACCGTTATCTCTCTGATCTGCTTTCCTACGTTGCTGTAGGCGCACGTTCTGTTGAAGATCAGCAGCACAGACTCACTGTCAGCGGCATGGATGTTCCGGCTGGTATGAAGAATCCTACCAGTGGTGACTACAGCGTTATGCTGAACTCCATTGTTGCAGCACAGGGCGCTCATCGTTTTATTTACAGAAGCTGGGAGGTTGAGACCACCGGCAACCCACTCTCTCACGCAATCCTTCGCGGTGCGGTAAACAAGCATGGGGAAGCGATCCCGAACTACCATTACGAGGATCTTCGTCTTCTCTATGACAAATACCATGCAAAGAACCTTGCCAACCCGGCAGTGATCGTGGATACCAACCACTCCAACTCCAACAAGCATTACGAGCAGCAGGTTCGTATCGCAAGTGAGGTTCTTCACAGCCGTCAGGTAGATCCTGAGCTTCACTCCATGGTAAAGGGTCTCATGATCGAGAGCTATATCGAGCCAGGCAACCAGAAGATCGGTGGAGATCACATCTACGGAAAATCCATCACAGATGCCTGCCTTGGTTGGGATGAGTCTGAGAAGCTGCTTTACACGATCGCTGAAAATTGCTAATATCTGTCTGATCTGCACTTCAGGGAACAGACATTTGTGATCCTTTTACACTTTATGTTCAAAAAAAGAACCGGCATTCTTCCATTTTGGAAGCTGCCGGTTCTTTTTTGAACGCGTTTTTTATATTATTTCTTACAGATCAATGCCTCGGATGTGCTTTCATATATACGTCTCGCATTTTCGCAACGCCAAAATTCAGATAGACCTGTGTGGTGGAAATATCCGAATGTCCAAGCATTTCCTGCACACTCTTCACGTCCGCTCCATTCTGCAGCATATGTGCGGCAAAAGAATGTCTCAGTGTATGCGGCGTGATATCATGCTGGATCCCGGCTTCCTCTGCATATCCCTTCAGAACCTTCCAGAATCCCTGTCTGCTCATGGATTTTCCTGAACAGTTGGTAAAAAGACTCTCCGTCTCATTTTCTTTCACAAATTTTCCACGGGCTTCCTTCAGATATTTCTCCATGGCTGTTTTGCATACATTTCCTATCGGGATCACCCGTTCCTTATCCTCATCGTGACAGACTACATAACCAAGCCGCAGATTGAGATCCTCCAGATTCAGCCGCAAAAGTTCACTGACACGCATTCCTGTAGCATACAAAAGCTCCAGCATGGCACTGTCCCGGATTCCCTTCGGTGTATTCAGATCCGGCTGTTTCAAAAGGCGGTCTACCTCATCCACAGTAAGGATCTCCGGCATCCGCTTCTCAACCTTGGGCGGCTTCAGTTCCAGAGACGGATCCCTCTCGATCCTGTTCTCCTGATAAAGATACTGAAACAAGGCACGGATAGATGCTACATTTCTGGAGATCGTTGAGGAAGCGAACTGTCCTCTCTCCATATAGCTGAGATAGCCTTCCAGCTCCAGTTCTCCTACATCTCGGATATCATAGATCCCACGATCTGCAAAATACACTGCCATCTTCTTCAGGTCTCTCTGGTAAGATACTTCTGTATTATGTGACGTCCTTTTTCTATTATGTAAATATGTAATAAATTCCCGTATCTCTATGTCCATTTCTCTGCATCCCGTTTCTCTAAAATCATACTCGTTTATGACTGAATTATACTGTGAATTTTACATAAAATCAAACAGTTTTTCATCGTAAAACCGCACAATTTCAACACTTTCCGGCACAAACCACCAAATATCGCAGATTTTATGGAAACCATCACTAGATATTGTGGAAATTTTCCTCAAAAAAATTTCAGGCCCTTTATAACTTTTTCTACGATCCAAGGATTCAGAAAACTTTCTGCGAGGATTCCTCCTGTATACAGCAGAAAAACTGTGATCCCCTGCCGAAAATAAGCCCCTGTTTTCTGCGGCACAAGTCCATAATTTTTCCAGATCCCATACGATTGTCTGTATACGATACCTGCAAGATAAAAATACGCCGGAATATAGACCAGATACTGCGGCATCAGAAGTCCGGCGCCGGCCACACCGCCATAAATACCAAATTCCAGAACCGATAATGCCAGAATCATTCCTGTCTCCATTCCCAAAAACAGCATATATGCGACCGTCAAAGGCACTCCGAATATTGTAAATCCGCATAAAAACAACAGAAGAAAAAAACCTCCTCTTCGTCGCAGCACTTCCAGGAAATAAGCTCCGCCGGAAATATCTTTTCCTGCAAAGCTGCGGATCAGATAAAAAGAAGCCAGGGTTTTCTGTTTCCACTCCATTTTCCAGATCAGATTCGGCAACACATTTCCCGCAAAAAATCCGGTCATAAAAAGAAGCTCCGCCGGAAAACGTCCGGCATTTTTCCACTTCCGGTTCTCTGTCTTACTCTCCATTTACTCACCCTGTACCAGTTTACGCCTGTTTTTCCAGTAATATGACCGTTTTTCCACATGACAAAAAAAGGCCGGCCAGCTAAAAAGCTGTCCGGCCTTTGATATTTCCAGAACTTTCTTCCATTGAAAGCTTATTTTGCGTAGTCAACCGCTCTGCTTTCACGGATCACATTAACTTTGATCTGTCCAGGATACTCAAGCTCTGCCTCGATCTGCTTTGCAATATCTCTTGCAAGGAGAACCATATCTGCATCACTTACATGATCCGGCACGACCATAACACGAATTTCTCTTCCTGCCTGAATAGCAAAAGATTTCTCTACACCCTTGAATTCATTGGTGATATCCTCAAGCTGTTTCAGACGATTGGTATAGGTTTCCAGGGTCTCACGTCTTGCTCCAGGTCTTGCTGCGGAAATTGCATCAGCAGCCTGTACAATACACGCGATCAGAGATTCCGGCTCCACATCACCATGATGAGACGCAACCGTGTTGATAACGATCGGGGACTCCTTGTATTTCTTGCAGAGATCTACACCGATCTGAATATGAGAACCTTCTACCTCATGGTCAATGGATTTACCAATGTCATGAAGAAGTCCGGCACGCTTGGCCATACGCACATCCACACCAACTTCTCCTGCAAGAAGTCCGGAAAGCTGTGCAACCTCAATTGAATGTCTCAGAGCATTCTGTCCATAGCTTGAACGGAATTTCATACGTCCAAGAAGCTTCAGAAGTTCCGGATGGATTCCATGTACCCCTACATCCATGGCAGCATTCTCACCGTCTTCCCGGATCTGTGCTTCCACTTCTTTCTGGGCTTTCTCTACCATCTCTTCAATTCTTGCCGGATGGATACGTCCATCCACGATCAGTTTCTCAAGAGCCACTCTGGCGATCTCTCTCCTGATCGGATCAAATGCGGAGAGTACCACTGCCTCCGGTGTATCATCAATGATCAGATCCACACCGGTAAGTGTCTCAAGTGTACGGATGTTACGGCCTTCACGACCGATGATCCTTCCCTTCATTTCATCACTTGGAAGCTGTACCACAGAAATCGTTGTCTCGGAAACATGATCCACTGCACATTTCTGAATGGCATTGACTACATATTCCCTGGCTTTCTTATTGGCATCTTCCTTGGCTCTGTTCTCAAGCTCTTTATAGAGTCTTGCAACATCCACCTTTACGTCATCTTCTACAGATTTCAGTAATTCTTCTTTTGCCTGTTCGGAGGTAAGACCTGAAACTCGTTCCAGTTCCTGTACTCCTTTTTCCTCAAGTTCATTTACTCGTTTTTCTTTTTCTTGTAACTCGTTAAATTTCGCTGTACATTCCAGCTCACGCTTCTCCACTGCATTGGCTTTTTTGTCAACAGATTCCTCTTTTGACAAAACTCGCTTTTCGTATCTCTGCAGCTCGTTTCTCCGTTCCTTGGTTTCCCTTTCCAGTTCATTTTTAGTTCGCAGAGATTCTTCCTTTACTTCAAGTAAAGTTTCGCGTTTCTTGGTCTCTGCTGCTTTCAATGCTTCATCAAGAATATTCCTTGCCTTATCCTCTGCTGTACCTATGATTTCCGCATCCTTGCGTACTTTCTTGTCAACAGCAACCTTGCAAGTAACAGGAACTGCAATAAGTAGCGTGACTACCACAGCGACAATAACACCGATAATTGTGCCTGCCACAGGAGCACCTCCTTATTTAGTTTTCATTGTACAAATACAACAATACAAGTTTAGCTGTTTTTCACATTTATGTCAAGTTTTTCTCATGAAAAAGCAGATTTTGGTTAGCATATATAAACTGGCTCTTTTTCTCCGCAGAGTTATTGTTACTGTTCACTCCGTTCTCAGTAACACGCTTCGCGATGCACAGAATTTATGCTGATCGCATAAATTCGCGCGGTATGTCTCGGGTTTTCTGTGACCTTCGCTCACAAAAAACACCTCGCGGGACATTACCGGTGAACAGTAACGAGTTATTCCATATCACGGTTCACCCGGATGTTCATTTCTTCCAGAGTATGGGAAATATCCTCATACCGGAACGCTCGTCTGGCCAGATATCCATACAACCTTCGCATCTGTCCTTCATCAAGCTCTGTGTCCGGCGCATATTTCTTTTCGATCGTCCTGCGTAATACCTCCCGCTCGTCCGGTTCCATAAGCTCTTCCATCTCATTCCAGGCATCCAGGGCAGTCTGACGGTCCACACCCTTTAACTGAAGTTCCGAGAGGATCTTCTGACGGCTCCTGGTTTCCATGCGGAAGGAGATATAGGTTCTGGCATAACGGGCATCGTTGATATACCCATAGGACTTCACATAAGCAATGGCATCTTCTACTGCCTCCGGTGAAAATTCAGCCTGACGGAGTTTATCCGTCAGGCCTTTCTCTGTGCGGTCCATATGTTCCAGAAGCCGCATGGCTTTCTTTCTTGCACGATTTCGTTCTTCCAGATCCAGCATGGATTACTCTTCCTTCTCTGTATCTTCTGCCTGTACTGCTGCTTCTGCTGTCTCATCTGCCGGATCCAGATGATAATGTACACGAACCTTCTTCTCGATCTCATCGCGGATCTCCGGATGCTCTCGCAGGAATAATTTGGCATTCTCACGTCCCTGTCCGATCTTATCCCCCTCATATGCATACCAGGCTCCGCTCTTGTTTACGATGGAGCATTCTGCAGCCAGATCCAGGATATCTCCCTCTCTGGAAATACCGGTTCCGAACATGATATCAAATTCTGCCTGCTTAAATGGCGGAGCCACCTTGTTCTTAACTACTTTCACACGGGTGTGGTTTCCAACCATCTCACCACCCTGCTTCAATGTTTCCACACGGCGTACATCCATACGGACAGATGCATAGAATTTCAGCGCACGTCCACCGGTTGTAGTTTCCGGATTGCCAAACATCACTCCAACCTTCTCACGAAGCTGGTTGATAAAGATCACCACGCAGTTGGACTTGCTGATAACAGCTGTCAGTTTACGGAGTGCCTGTGACATCAGACGGGCCTGCAGACCTACATGGCTGTCTCCCATATCTCCTTCAATCTCAGCCTTGGGGACCAGGGCTGCAACAGAGTCCACGATCACGATATCCACAGCACCGGAACGTACCATAGTCTCTGTGATCTCCAGCGCCTGCTCTCCGTTATCCGGCTGTGAAATATAAAGGTTGTCGATATCAACACCTATACTCTTGGCATAAACAGGATCAAGAGCATGCTCCGCATCGATAAATCCTGCGATTCCGCCTCTCTTCTGCACTTCAGCGACCATATGTAAGGCTACCGTTGTCTTACCACTGGACTCCGGTCCGTAGATCTCCACGATACGTCCCTTGGGAACACCCCCTACACCAAGGGCGATATCCAGGCTTAAGCATCCTGTGGGAACTGCCTCCACCTGCATATGGGAACTGGAATCTCCAAGCTTCATGACAGAGCCTTTACCGAACTGTTTCTCAATATTTCCAAGAGCCGCTTCCAGCGCCTTCTGCTTCTCTTCACTGATCATTATGTAATCTCCTATTCTTTATTCTCTTTCTAATCAGGTTTCCTTTAATCCGAACCTTTGTTCGTGTTTTCTGTATTACATAGTATTATAAAACGGAATGATTGTCAATAAGATACTTGAAAATCCTTCTGTTTTTTTGTTGACAGGATCTCTGAAAATCCGACAAAAAACTTCCCATACATGATTTCTTTTTCCTCTCTGAATGCAAAAAAGCAGATAAAAAGATTTCCCTCTTCATCTGCTTTTTATGCAATATATTTCCTGTCACTGATCGTTGGTCAGCTTCAGTTTGTCCAGAATATAGAATACAAGGCTTAATGCCATGGCAACCACACATGCCAGCACCATACCGGTAAGCTCAACATTTCCAAGCTTCAGGGCAATTCCGGAAAGACCTACAACAAAGACAACGCTTGTCAGCGTCAGATTTCTGGACTTGCTGTAATCCACGTGATTGTCAACCAGCATACGAAGGCCGGAGGTTCCGATCATTCCGTAAAGAAGGAAGGAAATCCCACCGATCACCGGACCTGGAATGGTACTGATCAGGGCTGCCAGTTTACCAAGGAAGGAACAGCAGATAGAAAGCACTGCCGCACCACCGATCACCTGTACACTGTAAACCTTTGTCACTGCCATGACACCGATGTTCTCACCGTAAGTAGTTGTCGGCACAGAACCAAGGCATCCGGAAACTGTGGTAGAGAAGAAATCTGCAAACAGGGATCTGTGGAGACCCGGATCTTTCAGAAGATTTCTTCCAACGATCTTTCCAGTTACGATCTGATGGCCGATATGCTCGGAGGTTACCAGAAGCAATGCCGGAAAGATCGTCATAATGGCCTCAAAATTAAATTTCGGAGATGTAAAGTTGGGAAGAGCCAAAAATGCCGCTTCCCTTACCTGTGTAAAATCCAGAAGCCCGCATGCACCTGCTGCCACATATCCCACAATGATCGCGATCAGGATCGGAATAACAGAAAGGAAGCCCCGGAACAGGATCTGCCCGAATACCGCAACTCCAAGTGTGACCAGAAATACGATCACATTCTTCGGATCTACCTTCTCGTCCAGAAGTCCTGCCGTACTTGCTGCATTTCCCGCAAGTTCCAGACCGATCAGTGCCACTACCGGTCCCATTGCCGCTGTAGGAAGCACGATATCGATCCAGTCTGTTCCGCACTGGCGGACGATCAATGCCACGCACATACCAGCAATACCCAGAACAACGAAACCACCAAGGGCATACTCATATCCATACTTGCTGATCACCAGAAGAGCCGGTGAAAGGAAGGCAAAACTGGAGCCCAAATAAGCCGGTGCCTTTCCTTTTGTGATGAAAATAAAAAGGAGTGTTCCCACACCATTCATCAGAAGCACAATAGCCGGACTGATACCAAAAAGGAATGGCACCAGTACGGATGCTCCGAACATGGCGAACATATGCTGGATACTTAACGGTATCAGCATCTTTGCAGGTACTTTTTCTTCGACCTGTATGATTCTTTTTTCCACTCTCAAATCCTCCTGTTTTTTATTATCTCACAGATTATAGCACAGGTTTTCACATCGTGGGAGATTTTTTACATAAATATGCAGGTATTGTGTGTTATACTGTTATTATCTCCGTAAAAACAGGCGGATTCCATAAATACAGCTGCCGTCTGTTCCGGAAGGAATTTTTCAGAAAGGAATATTCTTCTATGAAAGCATACCAACGACTTCTATCCTATGTAAAAATATCCACACCCAGCAATGAAGAAAGCTCTTCTTCCCCCTCTTCCCAGTGCCAGTTTGACCTGGCCCGGCTTCTTGTGGAGGAACTGAAAGGCCTTGGGATCTCTGATGTGTCTCTGGATGAACACTGTTACGTTTATGCACATCTTCCTGCTACAGAAGGTCTGGAGCACTGCAAAGCACTGGGCTTTATCGCTCATATGGATACGGTTTCCGATTTCTGCGACCATGCAGTCACACCGGTGGTCACAGAAGATTACGATGGAAAAGAGCTTCCTCTCGGCACAAGCGGCAGAACTCTTTCCCCGGAAATGTTCCCCCATCTTGCTTCACTTGCCGGGCGTACCCTGATCACCTCAGACGGAACCACGATCCTAGGCGCAGACGACAAGGCCGGCATTGCAGAGATCCTCACTGCGCTGGAGCATATCCTTACGGAAAAAATACCTCACGGACCTCTCTGCGTTGCTTTTACTCCGGATGAAGAGATCGGCATGGGACCGGCACACTTTGATGTAAAAAAATTCGGTGCGGATTATGCATATACCCTAGACGGTGATACGGAAGGCGAGATCCAGTACGAAAACTTTAACGCCTGCAGTGCAAAAGTAACCTTCCAGGGCGTTAATGTACATCCCGGTTCTTCCAAAAATACCATGATCAACGCAGCCCTCGTTGCCATGGAATTTAACTCCATGCTTCCGGCGGCAGATACTCCCAGGAATACAGATGATTACGAAGGATTTTTCCATCTGTGCTCCATGAAAGGAGATGTTTCCCAGGCTGAGCTTCAGTATATTGTCCGGGATCACGATGCCGCTTCTTTTGAGATCCGTCAGAAAACGCTCACACATATCACGGAGATCCTCAATGAAAAATGGGGGGAAGGTACCGTAACTCTTACCATCACCCAGCAGTATCGCAATATGAAAGAGATCATCGATACCTGCCCATGGCTGATATCTCTGGCAGAAGAAGCCTGCCACAGTTGCGGTGTCACACCGCTGATCCTGCCTATCCGCGGCGGCACAGACGGTGCACAGTTAAGCTTTATGGGACTGCCCTGCCCGAATCTCGGAACCGGCGGACATGCCTATCACGGGCCTTATGAGCACATTACAGCAGAAGGAATGGATGCCGCTGTGAACGTTACTCTGGAGATCATAAGACTATTTTCACAGAGAAAAGACTGAAAAGAAACTTTTCTTCGAAAGTCTGCATTCCCTGAAATCTGATATAATGAAAAAATACTCACAGATCCTCCGGCTGGAAATCTGCCGGAACAAATCTGTGAGTATTTTTTCCTGTGCTAGCTATGTTCACTTTGAGTTCTGCACCGAATAACTGTATTGCCGTTTACTGATCGGACTTACAGATCAGATGATCTTCATCATTCTCGCCAGCTTCTTCATATATCTTCCACCAGGCATCATACCCAGCTCATCTTCACCGGGCTTGCTTACAAACAGATATACAATAAAGTATACACCTGCTGCCAGCATCACGGAAATACCAAGACAGATCACATTGGAATGGATCAGTGCATACAATCCGTAATACACCACTCCCGCAACAACTCCCATCGGGATAGATGCCAGGAACGGGCTTAAATAAGCACTTCTCCACGGATTCTTATAGCCCATATATTTCTTGATGGAACGGTCATTGAGAAGACACATCACAACTGCATAAACGATCTGGGCGATGACAATGGTATAAACACCAAGATTGGTAAATACCAGAAGCAGGGCCATGGCTATCACATCTGCCACCAGTGCAATGGCTGCATGGATCATCGGGAGCTTCGGCTTGCCGATTCCCTGAAGTACACCGTTGGTGATATTGGAGTTGCCATTCAGGATAATGGTGATTCCTCCCAGGATCAGAAGCTGTCCGCCTACGCCATTGGTTCCCGGGAAGATCAGTCTCGTGATCGGTCCGGAAAGAACTGCAAGACCTACTGCCGCCGGAATGGATATCAGCATACTGATCCATGTGGCACGGTCTGTCTTCATATTTGCACCTTCAATATCGTGCATTGCATAATGTGCGGAAACCTCAGGGATCATAGATGTCGGTGCTGTACTTGCCAGGGTAAGCGGGATATTGATCAGCGTCATATAATATCCGTACTCGGAATACAAGGTCTGGATCACGTCCTTGGCAGCACCCTTGATATCCATGATACCGGAATACATATAACTGTTGATATATCCGTTTACATTATAAATAAAAGCACTGAGAATGATCGGCATGATGATGAGCACGATATTACTCATTACATGACCCATACTCTCATTTATAGAATGGCGGTCATTGACGATCCTTTTCCGGATGATCTTACGGTTTACCCCATAAACGATCAGCATAAAGATCAGCGCAGAAGCCACACCTGCTCCGGTACCCATGGTAGCACCTGCCGCACCCCAGCGATGGACCAGATCCATATCTCCTGTTGCGGAAAAATGCTGGATAAATACATGTGACATCAGAAGCGCAAAGGTTGCCACAAAGATCTGCTCAATGATCTGCGAGATCGATGTAGGCATCATATTGCGGTATGCCTGGAAATATCCACGGAATACACCGCAGAGACCGGACATGAAAATTGTGGGCGCAAGCATCTGCAGTGCCAGACGGGCGTTAGCCATACTGTCCGGAACCAGGATTCCTGCACCAAATACACAGATCAGCGCCACGATACCGCCGGCAACTGCCGCATAGATCAATGCACCGTAAAATACCTTCTGTGCATCCTTATATCTGTGAAAAGCGATCTTCTCCGCCATGATCTTGGATACAGCCTGAGGAATACTGAAGGACGCGATCATCAGCAGAATAAAATATACATTCTGTGCAAACTGGAAAAGTGCAAAGCTCTGACTTCCCAGTGTAGTTGAAAGCGGACTCTTGTACAGCATTCCGATGATCTTGGAGATCAGCGCCGCAACCATAAGAAAAGATGCGTTTTTCACAAGTGTGTTATCATTTTTTTTACCCATTTTACTTTCCTTAACTTAAATATTCTCAATCTGCCAGTCAACAGGTTCTACCCCATTGGCTTTCAAAAATTCATTAGCCTTGCTGAAATGCTTGCATCCGAAAAATCCCCGGTAGGCAGAAAGGGGACTTGGATGTGGTGCTTCCAGGATCAGATGCTTCGGATTATGAAGCATGGATGCCTTCATCTGAGCAGGCCGCCCCCAGAGAAGAAACACGATCGGGCGATCCTCCTGGTCCAGGATCCGGATGGCCGCATCGGTAAACTGTTCCCAGCCGATCCCTCTGTGGGAATTGGCCTGATGTGCACGTACAGTCAGCACTGTGTTCAAAAGAAGCACGCCCTGCTTTGCCCATTTTTCCAGATTACCGTTGTTTGGGATATAACATCCCATATCATCCTCAAGTTCCTTATAAATATTCACCAGAGATGGCGGTGTTTCCACACCTTTTTTTACGGAAAAGCAAAGCCCATGAGCCTGTCCGTCATTGTGATAGGGATCCTGTCCCAGGATCACAACCTTTACCTGATGCAGAGGCGTAAAATGAAACGCATTGAACATATCTTCCGGCGGCGGAAAAATCTTTCTTGTTCTGTATTCTGTCATCACGGTTTTATAAAGTTTGGCATAGTAGGGCTGATGAAACTCACCTTTCAGTGCCTCCTGCCAGTCTCCTGCTATAGGAGCCATATCTATCACCTCTCATCCAACTTATCTTCTCACGGAAATTCCTTTTTCCGCAAGGTAATCCTTCACTTCCCGGATCTCCAGCTCTTTGTAGTGGAACAGAGATGCTGCCAGTGCCGCATCTGCTCCGCCTTCTGTCAGTGCATCATAAAAATGCTCCAGGGTTCCGGCACCACCGGAGGCGATCACCGGGATGGAAACCGCATCTGCAACGGCTCTTGTAAGTTCAATATCATACCCGGTCTTGGTTCCGTCACAGTCCATGCTGGTAAGAAGGATCTCACCTGCGCCAAGTTCTTCCACCTTCTTTGCCCATTCAAGAGCATCAATACCGGTATCCAGTCTTCCGCCATGTTTGTAGATATTCCAGCCGCCATCCTGTCTTCTCTTGGCATCAATGGCAACTACTACACACTGGCTTCCGAATTTCTGTGCGGCCTCATGGATCAGCTCCGGACGGTCGATAGCTGCGGAATTTACAGAAATCTTATCTGCACCTTCACGGAGAAGCTTCCGAAAATCATCTACGGTACGGATTCCTCCGCCTACGGTAAACGGGATAAATACGTTGGCTGCAACAGCTCTTACCATATCCACCACGGTATCACGCTCCTCGCAGGAGGCAGTGATATCAAGAAAAACAAGCTCGTCCGCACCGGCTGCATCGTAAGCTTTGGCAATTTCCACCGGATCTCCGGCATCCTTAAGATCAACAAAATTCACGCCTTTTACTACACGTCCTTTATTTACATCCAGACATGGAATGATTCTTTTTGTAAACATGATTATGCCTCCTTTCCGGTGCCTGACTCAAGTGCCGCAAAATTCTCAAGGATCTTCAAGCCCCACCGGCTGCTTTTTTCCGGATGGAACTGACACGCAAATACATTTCCCTTCTCCACAGACGCATGGATGCATGTGCTGTACTGAGTGGTCGCTTTCACGATCTCTTCCTCCTCTGCCTGAAGATAATAGGAATGTACAAAGTAAACGTATGTGTTTTCCGGAATACCTTTAAATAATCTTCCGCTGTTCTGAATATGCAGGGAATTCCAGCCCATATGCGGGATCTTCAGTCCCGGACTTGGCGGGATGCGCAGGATTTTCCCCTTCAGGATTCCAAGACCTTCCACTCCCGGTGTCTCATCACTGCTCTCAAAAAGCAGCTGCAGTCCCAGGCATATCCCAAGAAAGGGCGTTCCCTTTTCCACGATCTCATGTATTACCGGAACAAGTCCGTATTTTTTGAGATTTTCCATAGCATCACCAAAGCTTCCAACCCCCGGAAGGATTACTTTATCTGCTTTCAGAAGCACCTGGGGATCTCTTGAGACGACAGTCTCCTGTCCCAGATACTGAAGTGCTTTTTCCACACTTTTGATGTTTCCTGCATCATAGTCAATGATTCCTATCATAATAATGCTTCCTCCTGCTCTTTTGTATCTCGATATTCCTCTCTCACCTTCGATTTACATTGCTTTAGTATAACGCAAAAACAGGCGGTTGCAAAGACTTTTCTCTGCTGCCGCCCATTTTTTCACATTATCACGGTAAAGTTTTATTATTTCCGGTCCAGTGTAAACCAGAATTCCACGCCATTATCAAAGTTCTGCACGCCATATTCCTGGTTCATGCTTTCCATGATGGCCTTTACAATGGATAAACCGATACCGCTTCCGCCGTATTCCCTGGTTCTCGCTTTATCAACTTTATAAAATTTATTCCAGAGATTCGGTACATCTGCCTCAGGGATCGGAGTCCCTGTGTTAAACACACTGATCTTCACACGGTTACCCTCATCCTGCAGCTTGATCTCGATTTCTTTCTCTCCCTCCAGATGGTTCAGGGCATTGCTTACATAGTTTGTCACAACCTCTTCGATCTTAAACTCATCGGCCCATACATAAACCGGCTTCTCCGCCTCAAAGATCACTTTTGCATTCTTCTGCCCGATCATGATATTCATGGTCTGAAGCACACCGCGGATCAGGGATACGATATCAAACCGCTCCATTACAACTGCATCTTTGCCGGATTCCAGCTGATTCAGTGTTAGAAGATTTTTTACCAGTTTATTCATCTTGGAGGCTTCATCCATAATGACATCGCAATAGAACTCTCTGCTCTCAGGATCATCAGAAATATTTTCTTTTAAGCCTTCTGCATAGCCCTGGATCAGAGCAATGGGAGTTTTCAGTTCATGGGACACGTTATCCAGAAATTCCTTTCGCATCTTGTCGATCTTGATCTTGTCCTCAATGTCACGCTGCAGTTCATTATTTGCAGATTTCAGTTCACTGATGGTAGTCTCCAGCTGTGAGGACATTCGGTTGAAATTATCTCCCAGAACATCGATCTCATTGCCGACCTTGCTCTCGTATTTTGCCTCAAAATCCAGATCTGACATTTTTCTGGAAAGTTCCGTAAGCTCACTGATGGGACGGGTGATCCTCCTGGTCACGACCATAATGACCAGACCACTTAAGATTATGATCATCAGACCTACCGCAAAGTAAAACTTATTGGAAATATCAGCGCTCTCCCGGATGCTCTCAAGGGGTGTCCTTATGATAAAATAATGTTCCTCATCCAGCTGTCCCCAGCATTCCACATAATCCATTCCCGCAAACCGGTCATGCGACTGCTGGATGGTATAATTGTCACCCTGCTTCAAGGTCCGGCTCTTATCTCCGTCCTCATCCAGATCATAGACATATCCGAACAGCTTGCTCTGAAGCATTTTTTCATTTTCGCCCCAGGAAAGCCAGCTGGTATTGCTGCTGTCAATGATAACCCAGGAAAGATTGTTTCTGGAGCAGGCTCTCTGGATCTCATCGGGAATACTCTCCATACCTTTCGAGCTATTGCTGTTCATCATCTTGTCAATATCTGTATTTTCCAGAGTTGTTCGGAGATTCAGAAGTACATCGATCTTTTTTGTCACATAATATTTTTCAAGAAAGGCTCCGTTGATCACGGTAATAGTCAGAATGGATAAAAACAGCAGACCGATAAAGTATGCTGTGATCTGATGACGGAGACTGTGGATCTTTTTTATTTTTTCCTTCGGTTTTTTCATTCTCCTACCTCAAACTTATAGCCCATCCCCCAGACTGTCTTGATATACTCGCCCTTATCGCCCATTTTACTTCTCAGTTTTTTGACATGAGTATCAATGGTTCTGGCATCTCCGAAATAATCATAATTCCACACAGAATTCAGGATCTTTTCTCTGGAAAGAGCGATTCCCTCATTCTCCAGGAAATAAGTCAGAAGCTCAAATTCCTTGAAGCTCAGATCCATCGGTTTATCATCTACCGTTGCCTGATGCGCTGCCTTGTCAATGACAATCCCACCTGCTGAAAGTATCTCATCCGGGTTGCTCTGTCCCGTTCTTCGAAGAATGGCTTCTACACGTGCTACAAGGATCTTGGGGCTGAAGGGTTTGGAGATATATTCGTCCACCCCGAGTTCAAATCCCAGAAGCTCATCACGCTCATCTCCTCTTGCTGTCAGCATAATGATGGGAACCTTGGAATTTTTGCGGATCTCACGACATACTTCCCAGCCATCCATCTTCGGCATCATCACATCCAGGATCAGAAGCGCAATGTCCTTTTCTTTATAAAAAATATCCATGGCCTCCTCACCGTCACCGGCTTCCAATACCTGGAAATTCTTTTTGGTGAGAAAATCCTTTACCAGTTTTCTCATTCTGCTCTCGTCATCTACTACAAGAATTTTTAATGCATCCATTCTATCTTCCTCCGTTTCTCAGTCGCTGTTCCGGACAGCTGCTGACAGCCCGAAATGCTCTGTATCATCCCTCTTTACAAAAAGCTGAGCTTTTACTTCCGGTTCATTCTAAAGCGGATATTTCCATTCCGCTTTGCTACTGCTCATAATATATCACAGGTTTGTGTTGTGTGTGTGAACGTAATTTCATTTTTTTAATTTTATCCGCAAAAAAGGAGAACCCTCTAAAAGGATTCTCCGATCTTTTCTCCCATGAACACTCTTGTTTCAATTCCTTCACGGGAATTGTTTAAAATATCTTCATCCGGCTTTACCGCATTTTTTTCGGTGATCAGCACAATGGTGGAGCCGCCGAAAGCAAAATTCCCTTTTTCGTCTCCCCGTTTCACAAATGCTTTCCCTGGCCGGTTTTCGATTCTTCCGACAAGAAGAGCACCTACCTCCATCATCAGCACGGTACGGAAATTCTCTGTTTTCAAAAGAGAATACTCTCTGCTGTTTTCCTTGTAGATCGGATAGACATCGTTGGCCACGGGGTTGACTGTATGCAGGATCCCCGGGATCCTGATGCGTCCGGACTCCGCCGCATTGTCCGGATAAATATATCTGTGATAATCCTGAACACAGAGACGAAGCACCCACACATAGCCACCCTGATATCTTTTTCCAAGAGAAGGATTCCTGAGAAGCTCATCTATGGTATATTCGGTCTGTTTGATATGAAGACGGGCTTTTTCATCTACCGGATACACACTCACCCTGCAGTCACAGGGACTGATAAAATGTCCCGGTTCCATATCAATATGGCGGGCACCCTCCCGGATCTTCCGCTTGAAAAAATCATTGTAAGAGATGTATTTACGCTTTTCATAATCACTCATATCCAGATGATTGAACCGTATAAAGGGTTTCACCGCTGCTGCCGAAAGCCTGGAATCCAGAAGCTTTCCCATGGCAATGGAAACAACAGGAGTGACCAGTGGCCGGATCAGCATGCGTCCGGCTACAGAACCGTAGATTTTTTCCAGAAAGTTGTTCTGAAAGGAATCCTCCTCTGTAATATGCCCCATTCTGTCCGCTGTCCGGATCATAGGTTACCACCTCTCTCCATGGAAAGCTTATAGAGATAATTGAACTTCCACCATCCTTCGTTGTAGAAAAGTACAAGAAGAACTGCCACAGCAACTACCGCAACAATGATCACCAGCTCCCTGTTAGTGGGCTTACGGAATTTAAAATCCAGGATAAACAGAAGTCCTACCGTCAGCATTGCGATATGAAGGAGCACCACAAACCATTTATACTCCGGAAAAAGCAGGGATACCACAAACAGAAGCGGCAGGACCACAGACATGGATGTGATGGGAAGTCCCTGATAATATTTTCGGTTTTCGGAGGTTTCATTCTGACGTTTTTCCTCCATAACATTGAAGTATGCCAGACGGATCAGGCCTGCCAGACCGTAAAATAAAAGAATAGCTATTCCGTAAATATGACACATTCCAAGCTTAAATCCCAGCACAATGGGAAGGATCCCGAAACAGACGATATCTGCAAGGGAATCAATCTGGATCCCGAAGCATTTCTCTTCCTCCGTTCTGTTCTTCTTAGTTCTTGCGATCTTTCCGTCAAACATATCGCACAGTCCGGAAAATGCAAGACAGCACACCGCTGCTGAAATATGGTCCGTCACAGCGCAGAAGATTCCGATCATGGAAGAAACTACGCTTATGTAAGTCATTATTACCGTGTAATCATAAAATCCTATCATTTGCACACCTCTTTTTTCTTTTTCATGTCAGGCTATATTCACAGTCCCACAGGGGACTTACCTGATCTGGGTCAAGCAGATCTCCGCGATCTGCATTCGATCAAATCTTTTCAGGATTCCTTTTTTCCGATAGTGAGCTGAGCCACCGCAGTAAACACCGCACTGATCAGCAGCTCTCCGTAATATCCCAGACCTCTGCTAAGCACCATTCCCGGAAGCAGCAGGCCACCGAATACCGGACTGAAAATGGTAAGAAACAAAGTCTCACTGATTCCCATTCCTCCCGGAAGCGGCAGCATATCCACAGATACCGATATCACTGCCTGGAGAAAAAGGATATCCCAGAAACCGGTTCCATGGAGTCCAAAAGCCTGATATACGAACCAGGTTACTGCAAACAGTGCCATACGCTGGATAAAAGTGATCTCTATTACTTTAACGATCACCAGCGGATTATTCTTCAGATATGCCGCAGTATTTCGGTAAGTATCCATGGAAGCTTCCAGTTTTTTCAGCCGTCCCTCTTTTTTCCTCATCAGATGAAACCGTTCCAGAAGCTTCATGCCCTTCATCAGGATCGCTTTTGCCAAAAGTGGATGAAATACCAGAATGGTCATAAAAGTGACACAGAAGATATTCAGCATCAGCCCCAGATAAAACACCGGCAGGATTCCTTCCAGATATTTGTGAAGAAATCCTCTTCCGAAAATCGCGATCCCAATACCGATCACCACAAGCACCAGCTTATAGGTAATCGTCACGATCATCAGGATTACCGTTGACACCGGAATGGAAATCTTCTCTTTTTTCATATAGTAGATCTGCATGGGCTGTCCGCCGCTGGCGGATGGTGTGATACAGCTGAAAAAAAATCCTACAGACGAAAACAGAAAGCAGGTTCTTTTTTTCAGATGGATCCCGCTGGAACGCATCATATACCAGATAATGATGGATTCCCCCCAGATAAAAAATGCTACCAGTGCAATTCCCGGAAGCAGCCACCGTTTATCTGCCCTATGTATGGCATCCATCATGGAAGACAGGTCTTCTCCGTGAAAAACGCCGTAGATAGTCAGGGCAAAAACTACTGCCAGGAACACTCCGTTAAATATGATCTTTTTTCTGCTCTTCATCACTTGACACCTTCTGTATAGCTGTTGATCTTCTTTTCAATTTTAGTTCCAAACCGTTCATAAATATGCCAGAGTTTTGTTTTCTGTCCCAGAATAAAGCATACCTGAGCCAGGATCACACCACCTGCCACATCCACAAGTACATGCTGCTTGGTAAAAATGGTAGACAGAAAAACCAGCACAGCCAGTGTAAACGATACCCCCTTATACCATGTCGGAATTCTTTTCTGATCCTTGATCCCCAGAAAACAGAACCAGCTTACCAGACAATGGATAGATGGAAACAGGTTATCTGCCGCATCAATGGAATACAGCCAGCCGGCCAGCAGATCCCAGATTCCGTTTCCTTCGATCACCGGTCTTGTATTGGTAGTGGGATATGCCAGAAATATGATCAGACACACACAACGGGATATAATATCCGCAGTAAAAAAACGGTAAACCTGTTCCCGCTCCTGCCTTGCCACAAGGATATAATTCACTGCCCAAAATACATAACATCCAAAATAGATAATCAAAAACTGCGGCACAAATGGGAGCCGCAGATCAAGATTACTTTCTATATTGTGATGATACCAACCGCCTGCGATCGCCCTTGAACCGGAATATACAAGACAGTTAAATACAAATGAAAAAACAAGGGGAAAAAGCCCGTACGCAGGTACGATCCCTGTTACATATTTCCAAAAACATTTCATAAATTCACGCCTCATTATTTTATTGATATCAGGAATAAAACATATTCTTCTCCTGCTAACATCTGCTAGTCACAGTATAACAGTCGGGGCGTATGGTTTCAACTAAATATGGAAAGTTTAAGAATTGTTAAGATTTGAGTTCAGTTATTTTTTCTTTTTTGTTCATACTTTTTTCAGAATGACGTCACAGAATGACCACAAAATATGAGTATATTATTAGATGTGCAAAGGGTACTACCTTTGATAACACTTTTTTCTTTTTCATACTGCCGGGGCTACCTCCAAACAAAGCCCCGGCCTCCTTCCTTTTTATTTTCCCATTTTTTAATTATGCCATGCAAGACGTACACTGGACGGATGTACTTCTTTTGTCATCCAGTCCACATCGTTGGTGATCCAGTCCATGATTCCGAGCTGGCGTGTCTCCCATGCGATGGTTGCCTCTCTTGCTTCCGGTGTTTCTTCCACTTCCATGGTTGTGTCGATCTCATCATATCCAAAAATATATCCGCCCGCACTCCAGATGCTGAAGTTGCTGTCCGGGCCCGGATCTATTGTTTCGCCTCTCTGCGCCACAAGTCCGTCATGACGGGCTTTATATTCTTCCTCACAGCCGTCTTTTAATTTTGTCATGAACATTCTGTGGCGGATCAGCTCTTTGTTTTCTCTCACAACACCAAAATTATGATACATCAAGCGCATGTCTTTTCCAGGAGTAGAGATCCAGGTAAAGGTATCTCCGATCTTTTCAGTCAATGCTGCCTTTACTTTCTCCTCTTCCGGAGAGATCACCTCTCCGTCTGCATTTTCGTAATATCCGAAGATCAGGTCTGCCGCATTCCAGATGCTGAAATTATGAATGCCGTTACGGTCAAGATATGCAGTAAGCTCCGGCCAGATCTCGCCTAAGGTCTTACGGTAATCATTCATTTTTCCTTCTTTTACTTTCATTGCAAAAGCATGTCGTTCCATTTATGCTATCCTCCTGTTTTGATGATCCTGTGCTATGTTTTCCACTATGAGCAGATATAGTTCTTCTGCTCTCATATGATTTGATTCTATCACTTTTATTTTGTTTTTACAATTATGAGGGTAGGATTTCCGATCACTGTTCACAGGTAATATCCGCAAAGCATGTTGCCTGACACAAAGTTATCCGTAACGATTCCCTGAGATGCTCAGGCAAGATACAACATGACCATCAGTGGCATGGTTATGATACTTACCAGCGTTGTCATTACATTGATGGTGCTGGCATAGACCGGGTCCTGATCGTAGAGCTGTGCCAGCTGTACAATCGTTGTTGCCGACGGTGTGATCACTGCCATCAGACTGATAAGCAGAATGGTTTTTCCATCCTTTACCATTGAAGCCAAGGGCAGATACTTCAAAAACAACAGTATGAGCAGCGGAGTCACCACCATTTTCAAGATCGTGATCAGATAGATCCTGGAATGGCTGAAAATATCTTTCCATTTTACCTCCGTCATGGTCATTCCAAGCATGATCATACATACAGGTCCCAGGGTGGCTGAAATCTGGCTCATGGTGTTTCCAAGAATCACCGGCAATCTGATCTGCGTGAAGAACAGAACGATTCCAAGGATAATAGCGATCAAATTGATGTTGCAGAGGATTTTTTTCCAGTTGATGCCGGCCTTCGCCTCCATCAGTGACTGTCCGTGGGTCCACATCAGGATCATCTGCACACTCAGGAAAGCACTGGCATAGATCACCCATTTTTCACCAAGGACTACCGTTACAAGAGGGATCACCAGATTTCCGGAATTGGAATAGATGATGGATTCTTTTTCTACCACACTTAATTTCAGTGGCTTGCCGATGATCTGTACAAATACCAGAAGAAAAATATGGATCAGGATGGCCGCTGCCACTGCCAGAAGGAAGCCATTCCGGATGCTTCTGGAATATTCGATCTGAAAAGCATTGATCATTACGCAGGGCATGATGATGTAGATACAGATGACTGAAAGTGTCCTGCTGCTTTTTGCATCGATAAGTCCGCATTTTACCACTGTAAATCCACAGGACATCATCAGAAAAAATACGATGATCTGCTGCAATAATTGTAAAGTTATCATTTTTTCTCCCCTCCGAACGCGTCAGCTCTGTCCGATCTCTTTCAGGGCTGTCTGAAGCTGCGTGTCTTCTTTATGTGTAAGTTCTGTCCAGTCTGTGATGTCTCCGGAAAGCTCTGCTTCCACATCCGGAGTGATTCCTTTTTTGTTGATATCATTGCCCTTTGGCGTAAAATATTTTGCGATGGTGATCTTTACCGCACTGCCATCGGTAAGAGGCTGGATGGTCTGCACCACGCCCTTCCCATAGGTAGTTGTTCCTACAATCGTTCCAATCCCGTAGTCCTTTACCGCCCCCGCAAAGATCTCCGATGCACTGGCACTGTTTCCGTTTACCAGAACAGCCAGCGGCATGTCCAGTTCATTTTTTCCGTCGCAGGTTTCCTCTTCCCTTTTTCCGTTTTTGTCCTCTGTATAGACGATCAGTCCTTCCGGAAGTATTTGGCGGAGTACGCCGCAGACTGCAGTAAGAAGGCCTCCCGGATTATCACGGAGATCCACAACCAGCTTCTTCATTCCCTGATCCTTCAGATCTGCAAATGCTTTTTTATACTGATCGCTGGTCACCTCAGAAAATTCGGAGATCCGGATATAGCCGGTGTCTCCGGAAAGCATCTCATGGGAAACGGTCTGAATCTCCACATCCCGGATCTCCACTTTGACATCCCGGGTTTTCTCTTCGTTTTCCCGCTGTATGGTCAGCATTACGGAATCTTTCTCACTGTCACGGACCATGGAAGCAATATCGGAAGTTTCTTTGTCTGTAACATCAGCTCCATCTACTGCCTTGATCACATCTCCCTTTTTCAGTCCCGCCTGTTCTCCAGGGCCACCCTCATAAAGCTGTATGATCTTTGCCCCTCCGGTGTCATCCTTCTGAAGAACGGCACCAATCCCTACGTAGGAGCCTTCATTGGAAGTATTCAGCTCTTTATACTGTTCTGCTGTGTAATAGGTGGAGTACGGATCCCTCAGGCCGGCAAGCATGCCAGCATAAAGCCCCTCACGCAGGCTGCTTTCGTCTTTTTCATCCAGATATTCTTCATCGATCAGTTCTTCCAGGTAATTCAGCTTCTGAACCGTTTTCACATCGGAAAGCGCATTGCCTTTCGGAAACAGTACTTTCTGATAGCTGGTAAAAACCGCGCCTGTCACAACCAGCGTTGCTGCCACTCCAATGGCTATACCTTTTTTGAATTCTTTATTTTTCATATTTTTCCTTTCTTCTGCACAGCCGGTAAAGCCGATAAGATCACAGATTTTCTGTACTCCTCTGTGCGCCGTTCGGTTTTTATATACCGAAAACGGCTGCCGATATTCCGACAGCCGCTGTATATCTTATGATCACACATCATGCGGATACATAAGATTCTCTGCTATTTAGTTATACTCTGAGATGTTTTCTTGTTGTGAAAAAGCTTCCCAAAAGACCGATTCCCACACCAAGTCCAAGTCCCATGGGAACCAGACCCTCATAAATCTGCCAGATTGGAATGAAATCCACGATTCCTGTCAATACATTGAATTTTGTCAGAATAAACTCTACAGCGGAATTATACAGGAAAAACAGGCAGATCAGCGGTATCGCCGCACCGATCACACCGAGGATCATACCTTCCAGAAGGAATGGCAGTCGTACAAAAGCATCTGTAGCTCCTATGTATTTCATAATTCCGATTTCTTCCTTGCGGACAGAAATACCCATAGATACTGTATTGCTGATCAGGAATATGGAAATGATCAAAAGGATTGCGATCACGGCAATCGACACATAAGAAACCAGCTTGTTGATGGAACCCAGTGTCCTGGAGGCCTGTTCAGACTGATTTACCTTCCGGACATGTTCCAGTCCCTGGATATAATTCACCAGTTCTGTCTGCTTGGTAATATCATTAAGATATACCTGATAATTGGATGAATTGGCAAGAGGGTTATCATCTTTAAATCCATCTGCCGCATCTTCATCTCCAAAATATTTCTGTTTGTATTCTTCCCATGCCTGATCTGCGGACTGATAGTCCATCCTGGCCACTTCCGGCCTGGACTGAATAGCATCGCCGATCGCCTGGATTTCTTCCTCTGAAGTGCCCTCATCAAAGAATACTGTGATCGGTACTTCTTCTTCCACCTTATGGGCAATATTACCGACGTTGTTCACGATGGAATAGAAAATACCTACCAGAAAAATGCAGGCTGCCATCGTGATGATACATGCCAGGGAAAACATCCAGTTTCTTTTTATATTCTTAAAGCCCTGCTTCAGGGTATACCAGATCGTACTAGGCCTCATGATATCCTCCCTCTTTCTCATCGCTGATGATCTTGCCGTTGTGCATGGTGACTACTCGCTTGCGCATGGCATTGACGATATCCTTATTGTGGGTAACTACCAGAACTGTGGTTCCTCTGTCATTGATCTGCTCCATCAGAGCCATGATCTCTTCAGAGGTTTTCGGATCCAGGTTTCCGGTCGGCTCATCTGCCAGAAGGATGTCCGGGCGGTTTACCAGTGCTCTGGCAAGAGCAACTCTCTGCTGCTCACCACCGGAAAGCTCATCCGGGTATGCCTTATACTTTCCTGCAAGTCCTACCTCCTGGAGAACCTCCGGCACACGTTTGCGTATCACACGGGTAGGTCTTCCTATGACACGCTGCGCAAATGCTACATTCTCATACACATTACGGTCTTTTAAAAGACGGAAATCCTGAAATACTACCCCAAGCTTTCTGCGATACTTGGCAACACGTCTGTGTTTCATCTTCTCCAGACGTTCCCCGCTGACTGTGATCGTTCCGCTGGTAGAATCCAGTTCTTTCATCAGAAGCTTGATCAGTGTGGATTTACCGGAGCCACTGCTTCCTACTACAAATACGAATTCCCCTTTATCAACATGTAAGTTCGCATGATTCACAGCCGGAAGACCCGGGCCGTAAGATTTGCTCACATCTACAAGATCGATCATATATATCCTCCTCTATATTATAAAAGCATAATTTTCTTAATTTTTTCGTAACATTATTGTAATATATTTTCTGTTTAAATGCAAGAATAAATTTCCCGGGCCCTACAACTGTTACTGGCCACTCCATTCTCAGTAATGCGCTCCGCGGAATATTACCAGTGAACAGTAATCAACAGCCCTCTTCAAATTATTTATTTTAACGTAAAAATACCAAAATTACAATAGAGTCATGGATGTTATCTGTGAAGTTCATGTGAATTCGTTACTGCTCACTCTGTTCTCAGTAACACACTTCGTGAATGCTTCCAAACAGGTGGGACATTTACAACAGTATTCCATGATGAAAAACGCTCACACAAAAACTGCCGCCTATTCCGGGAAGGAATAAGTGGCAGTTTAAAATTTCTAATATGTTGCCTTAATATATCAAACTATCATCCTGCATTCCGAATGCTATTAATACTCTAATGTCTCCATATATTTCATATATCGAACAACCATCAGCGCGATCTTAAATGTAATGGCATCCTCAAACACTCTCAAATCAAGGCCTGTACTCTTCTGGAGTTTATCCAGACGATATACCAGCGTATTTCTGTGGATATACAGCTGACGTGAAGTTTCCGATACGTTCAGACTGTTCTCAAAGAATTTATCGATGGTGACAAGTGTCTCCTCATCGAAATCGTCCGGAGATTTGTTGTCAAAGATCTCGCGGATAAACATCTTACACAGAGGAATAGGCAGCTGATAGATCAGGCGTCCGATTCCAAGTGAGCTGTATGCGATAACTTCCCTGTCTCCGAAGAAGATCTTGCCTACATCAAGGGCCATACGCGCTTCCTTGTAGGAACGTGAAACTTCTTTCAACTCATTGACAATGGTACCGTATGCCATGTGGACATCCTCACCATCTTTATTCAGATCCAGAGTATCCATAATCGTATGAGCCAGCTTATCCATCTCCGGATAGCCCTCTCCCTCTTCCAGTTCCTTGACTATAATGATGCTCTTCTCATCAACAGCAGTGATAAAATCTCTGCTCTTTCCGCCAAAAAGGCTTTTCACGCTCTCTACAGAGCTGTGATCTTTCTCCTGGTTCAGTTCCAGGATCATAACTACACGACGGACATCTGCTTCAATATGAAGCTTCTTCGCTCTGTTGTAAATATCCACCAGAAGAAGATTATCAAGAAGAAGATTCTTGATAAAGCTGTCTTTGTCAAAACGCTCCTTGTACGCAACGATCAGATTCTGGATCTGGAAGGCTGCAAGCTTGCCTACCATATAAGTATCCTCATCATCTCCGTGGGCTACCAGGACATATTCCAACTGATAATCATCACAGACCTTAAAGTACTGAAATCCCTTGACAAGCTGGCTGTCCGCCTGGGATTCTACAAAAGCCTGGATATCTGCCGGCTGGATTTCAAAATCAGAAAAGGTAGACGCAAGTACCTTGCCGTCTGTGTCAATGACACAAAATTCCGTCCTTGATATTTCTTTAAGTCCCTCGAGCGTATTCTGTAACACCTGATTCGATATCATTCCGTTCAATCCCTTCTCACTTATGTGTATGCTTATCTTCTGTCTTTCCCTCTCTATCTATGGCTATTTTAATACAAAATCACCAAAAATGAAAGAGTAAAACTGAAAAAATTTACAAATTTTTGTTGAAATCCGCCTAATTTTTCTCTATAAAACCTTCTCCATGAACTTCTCTTGCATCGGAAACGATCACAAAAGCGTTGGGATCAATATCATCTACCAGCTCTTTCAGCTTCACAATTTCCTTTTTGTTTACCACACAGAAGATGATCGTCTTCTCCTGACCGGAATACATCCCCTTGCCACAGATCCCTGTCGCTCCGCGATCCAGGTCTTCCATAATGACTCTGGCAACCTCATCCGGCTTCTCCGTGACGATAAATGTCTGTTTGGAAAACTTCAGACCTTCGATCAGACTGTCGGATACTTTTGTTACCAGATAAACCGCAATGATGGCATACAGGGCCCGCTGGATACCGAACACATACATTCCTACGATCACAATAAGCCCATCAATAAACTGCATGATCTGTGCGATGGAATAATGACGCATATACTTCTGGATCAGTGCTGCCATCATATCCGTTCCGCCTGTGGTTCCCTGTCCAAGGAAAACCATTCCAATGCCGATTCCTAGGATCACACCACCGTATACAGCAGCCAGAAGGAGATCATCTCCCGCAATATTCCACACCGGCTGAATGGCAAGCCAGGTTGAGAGGGAGATCTCACCGACCAGAGCTTTTTTTACAAAGGAAAAGCCTTTGATCCGCCATCCCAGAAAAAACAGCGGAATGTTCAGCGTGATATTGGTAAGCCACAGCGGAACCCCGCCATCTATGATCTCACCGGTCCAGTGCTTCACCAGGATCGCTATACCGGAAAAGCCGCCTGTTACCAGCCCGGTTGCATCAAAAACGGAATTGATGGCAAGTGCCATCAGCCCGGTTCCTACTATGATCAGAAGATAATCCAGATACCAGTCCTTTTTTTTCACAAGACTCATAAAGTGCTCCTTTCATTTTTTACAGCAATTCCCGGAATTTCTGTCTTGAAATGTCCTCAATATTTCTATTCCGCTGTGAAAATTCCGAAAATGCTATAGTATCATATGACAACTGCATCAGTTTCCCGCACTGACGTGTCATAAAAAGAACGGGACCGTACACTATTCTGCGTCCGTTCCCGTTCTCCATGCTATTTTTCTGTCTTTTTATTTATAAAATGAACAAATTCATAGCTTTCCATTATCTGAAAGTATTTTACGATTCTCGGATAAAGCGGTTCTGCCTTATCTCCGAAATGCTCTTTCACCAGCAGGGCAAGCTCCTGCACGGTTTTGGCTCCATCGATCTCAGGCCAGATAAAAGTTCCCATTTCATCAAGATGAACCTTGGAAAACCTTGGCTTGCCAAAAACCTTCTGCGCGATGGTATTGAACATACCCTTATTCTCTATCTCAAGAATGATCCGCTGCTTCAGGTCCCGGTGCCACCGGATCGACTGGTTTGTTTCCGGGATCAGATCAAGATAGTTGATATCCTGTTTCTTATCCTTTTTGTTTTTTCTCATCAGGCTTTCTTCTTTCTCCAGATAGAGAATTTAAGCAGTGACAGGATCATGATGATCATCAGCACAACACCGCCGATATTTCCAAGGTTTACAACGCCGGACATATCAAGGCTGATACCGACAACTGCAAAGATCGCAAGAAGAATTCCAACAAGACCCTCGCCGGCGATCATACCAGCACAGTAGAGAGTACCATCTGTGGCCTGAGCTGTCTTGGTTTTTTCGTCAACACCTTTTCTGCGGTCAAGTAATCCACGAACAATACCACCGATCATGATGGTTGCGTTCAGGTAGATTGGAAGGTAAAGACCGATTGCGAAAGGCATTACCGGGATACGGAGGATCTCAAGGCAGATTGCAAGGAATACACCTACAAATACAAGTCCCCATGGAAGGTTTCCGCCCATGATTCCCTCAACGATCATCTTCATAAGCTGAGCCTGTGGCGCAGGAATCTCTGCTGTACCGTAGCCCCATGCTGCATCCAGAAGATACAGAACACCGCCGATAGCAAGACCGGAAACAACAACACCGAGCATCTCACCCATCTGCTGCTTCTTAGGTGTAGCACCGAGAAGGTATCCTGTCTTAAGGTCCTGAGAGGTATCACCGGCGATCGCTGCGATGATACAGATAACAGAACCAACAGCGATCGCTGCTGTCATTCCGTCGATACCTGTTTTACCGGAGCTCTTGATCGCAAATGTAGCAATCAGAAGAGTAGCGATAGCCATACCGGAAACCGGGTTGTTGGAGCTTCCTACAAGACCTACCATACGGGAAGATACTGTTGCAAAGAAGAATCCAAAAACTACGATGATACATGCACCAAGAAGAGTTACCGGGATTGCCGGAACGATCCAGATGATAAATACCATTGCTATAACACCGAGAAGGATGAACTGCATCGGAAGATCCTGTGCGGTTCTCTCTGTGCTTGTGTTCTTGCTTCCCTTCATGCTCTTCATGGAGTCACGGAAGGTTGTAACGATCAGCGGCAGGGATTTGATCAGGGAAATGATACCACCTGTTGCGATAGCACCTGCGCCGATATATTTAACATAAGTAGACCAGATTGCTGCTGCTCCGCCGTTTGCGTAAAGCTGGGCAATGGTCGTTCCCTCTGCTGCCGGATACATCCATGTATCAGGTCCGAACAGGCAGATCAGCGGAATGATGACCATCCAGCCGATAAGAGAACCGGTAAACATGTAGGATGCGATCTTCGGTCCTACGATATAACCAACACCGAGAAGTGCCGGATAAACCTCCATACCGATCTCACCCTTGAAGGATTTAAATGCTGCAGAAACATCTGCCGGAAGAAGCTTCAGTCCATCAACAACAAATTTGAAGACAGCTGCAAGTCCCATACCGGAGAATACTGTGGAAGCATTTGCTCCGCCTTCCTCACCGGCAAGAAGAACGTCTGCGCAGGCAGTTCCTTCCGGATAGAGAAGAGTTGCATGCTCTTTAACAATGAGGGCATTACGAAGGGGTACCATGAAAAGTACACCAAGGATACCACCGCAAAGTGCGATCAGAGTGATCTCAACGATGCCTGGTTTGCTTGTAAGTCCTTCCTCTGCCCAGAGGAACAGTGCAGGCATGGTGAAGATAGCACCTGCTGCAAGAGACTCACCGGCTGAACCGATAGTCTGGACCATATTGCTCTCCAGAATGGAGTTTCTGCGAAGAATCACGCGGATAACACCCATGGAGATAACTGCCGCCGGAATGGAAGCAGATACTGTCATACCAACACGAAGACCAAGGTAAGCATTGGCTGCGCCGAAGATGACAGCAAGAATACATCCCATGATCACAGATGTAACTGTGAGCTCCGGAGTGATTTTCTCCGCAGGAATGTAAGGTTTGAACTCTGTGTTTTTGTTCATATTTCCTCTCCCTTTATCTAGTAAATTAGTAACGTTATATAGTATAGCAAATTTCGCAGTATTTTGCAAGAAATTATATCTGAGATATTATATATTATTTACAATTTTCTGTATAATTATAAGCAAATAATTGGTCACTATGCAGCTTTTATGCTAACATAGTGACCTTATTCCTTACAATTGAATATTATACATCTAAAATAAAATACTTTTTTTTTTCAGTTGTCCGTTTCCAGCTGTTTTGTCAGATATCGCCCTACGATCTTTGAGAAATTTCCGATATCCCGGATATAAGCAAAATCCTTTCCAAAAATCTTCTTTTCCGCCGGAAGATCCTTCTCTTCACCTGCAAATACCCCCAGAACACTGACGCCCTGGCTCCGAAGACGCCGCACCTCTGTTGCAGTATCTGAAATGGCATATTTTCCCTGATAAGGGGCCGGATTTTTTGCATTGGGGCGGTTTATGATCACATCGTAGGGGCGTCCGTCACTTAAGATGATCAGGATCTTTTTTTCCTCTTCCCTCTGCAAAAGACTGTATCCCGCTGCTTTTATGGCAAGCCCGTCCCGATTATTGGAGGAAGTCACATAATTGAAAATATCCTCATCCGCCGAAACCGGATCATCATATTCCCGGAACCTGTGCAGGATCGTATGATCCCAAAATGTGCAGTAGCTCATAACCCGATGAGGGATTTCCACATTGCTCAGGGCAGAGCTGATCATATAAGCCTGCAGTGCCACATCTCCCTGTCGGCTCATCTGTGAACCACTGGCATCGATCAGTATATCCACCACAAAATCCGTATTGTCTCCACGAAGAATCCTCTTAAAAAGATTTGCCTCACCGCTTCTGCCTATACGCCACAGCCTGGAAGGAACGATAGTTCCCCGGTCTGATAGGACTTCCTGGTTTTCACTTCGGATCACCAGTGCTTTTTTCAGGAGTTCAGTCAATATGGCAATATTTCGTTTTGCAATTCTGTGCTTGTCATGATAGATCCATATGTTCTTATTACGCAGACGCTTTGCATACTGGTACTGATAATTATCACGAACCGGATTTTTCAGGATTCCTTCTGTAAAATACAGGCTGCAGTCTCCGTGTATTCCCCGGCACATAAGATGGTTCATTCTTTTTTCTTCCGCAGGTGTAAGATAGGTTTTTCCAAAATTCAGTTCCACATAGGTATGAGCTTTCTGAAGAGCTTCCTCTGAAATCACCGTGATCTTGTTTTTCACCTTACGTTTTTCTTCCATATCCTGTGTCAGCGAGGAATCTTCAATATCTGTCATCCGGTCTGTGAGCTTTTCCACGTAATTTTCCAGAGCTTCCTCATACATCTCTTCATTAAGGTAGTCTTCCCAGCCAAATTCCGTCAATTCTTCCAGCGTCACCGCCATTACCCGTTCAAGGGAACCGTTTTTCTTCTCAAAGTCCGGATCGATGACCGCATTATAGAGGCTGTCAATGATCCGAATCAGTTCCATGGTGTCTCCGCTTTCTGCGCAGGCATAGATCTGATTCCGGAATGCAGACAGTTTTTTCTCCAGAGGCTGTACGCTTCCTGTAAGTACATCACGAAATACTGCAATTTTCAGCCTGTCTAACAGCTTATCGTAGAAAGGCAGGGTTTCATATTCCTGATCCAGGATATCTTCCAGAGCTTTTTTTCTCATGCGGCGAACCCCGGGGCGCTCTTCACAGATCCGCTCTCCCACTGCCGCTTCGATACAGAGCTGTGTCAGCCCGGTCAGCTCCGTCTCAGAGGCATCCAGATAGATTTTTTTTACAAGATAAAGGCCAAGCAGATTTTTGTCAAAATATCTGGCAAAAGCCCCCTGTTTGATTCCATCGTAAAGAGCGATCTCTTTTGAGCGGAGAAACAGCGATACATCCGGCTTCACATCCAGTGTATAGTCGCCGCTTACCGTCCAGAGGAGATTACGGATCCGGTTTTCCAGCTCCATCTTGTAATCTTCTATAGAAAGTTCTTCTGTCAGATCTTTATGCATAGACATCATCCTTTGTCCACTCTTCCGGGATCCTTGTACGGACTACATCGTCCACGATCTCCCTTTCAAAAATATCGAAGGTTTTGTTCACCACTCCCATCTGCACTGCTGCCAGAGGAGAAAGTCCTGCACGAACAATCTTCATGGCAGCCAGAAGTCCTCGAAGATCCAGCGCTTTTGTGGAGATCTCACTGTTTACGGATTTCTTCTGAAGATCCATAAATACACCGATAAACTGTTCCACTGCCTTTTCCTTTGCCTCCGGGAACATTTTGCGAAAAATAAATCCCAGGGTTTCTTCTGTCTGTGCTGGCATATCGATCACCAGGAAACGGGAAACCAGAGCTTCGTTCAGCTCCTTTGTTCCTGCATATCCGTAGTTCATGGTTCCGATAAAACGTGCCGCAGGATGAAGGTCGATCCGGTCATAGCCCGGAACATCAATGGAGCGGCGATAGTCCAGAGTCGCATGAAGGACAGAGACCGCATCGTTCTTTGCCATATTGATCTCATCCAGAATACCGAAGCCGCCATACTCGGCACACTGATAGATGCTGCCCTTTCGGAGGCAGACTTCATTGTTTACAAAGGTATCCGTTCCGATCAGGTCTCCGCTGTTTGTATTGACATGGAAAGATACATTATAAACCGGACGGCCAAAAGCATATGCCAGATTTTCTGCCAGGATATTTTTTCCCGTGGCCTTTGGGCCTGCAAGAAGAAGATTTTCTCCTTCCAGAAGTCCTGCAATGGCCATTTCCAGGATTTCTTTTCCGTAGAACGGTATGGACGGTCTGGTAACTCTGGCTGCAGCCCCCTCATCAACGTTATAATTTCTTCGAAACTCCTCGATACCGTGGATCAGGCTTTCGGAAACGTTCTGTTCTTTTAAAAATTCTAATTCTATCATATATACTTACTCCTGAATCTGATTGAATGCCGCAGATATCCTCATCCGCAGTTATTATATGATCCTCTGACGGATAACCGCTTACAGATTTTTTCTCCGCCAGGTAAAAAACGGGACAGATCTTACATCTGTCCCGTCATTTGATCTCAAAGATGCCGCTGCACCCAGGGAACATCTCTTATTTCCTGTATTTTATTTAACCGATCATACCTCAAAGATCAGATCACCGTAGGATGGCATCGGCCACATATCTTTATCTACGATCATCTCAAGCTCGTCTACAGGTTTTCTTAAAGCCTGCATTGCCGGTACCACGCTCTCTCTGAAGAATACAGCACGGTCACGTCCCTCTTCATGGGATTCCGACTCAGCGATCAGTCCGGAAAGCTTATCCATAGCTGTCTTGGTCTCAGCAAGAAGTGCGGAGGTTTTTTCCAGAAGACTTGTCTGTACACTGACATCAAGCGCTGCGCTCACTGCCTTCACAGAATTGATGGACTCTGCAAGAACCGTTGTATAACGGATCACTGCCGGGATGATCTGCTTGGTAGCTACATCCACCATGGTCTTGGCCTCAATGTTGATAGCCTTTGCATAGCCTTCATACTGGATCTCTGCTCTGGACTCAAGCTCTGCTCTTGTAAATACATTAAAGGATTCAAAAAGCTTCACAGCCTTATCTGTAGTCAGCGCAGGAATAGCATCTACCATGGACGGAAGGATCGGAAGTCCACGTCTCTTTGCCTCTGCCTCCCACTCCGGTGCATATCCGTTTCCGTTGAATACAATACGCTGATGCTGGATCGCATACTCCTTGATCAGGTCATGTACTGCAGTATCAAAATCGTCTGCTGCTTCCAGACGGTCGCATGCATCGCGGAATACTTCTGCTGCAATCGTGTTCAGAACTACGTTGCACTCGGAAATGGAATCACGGGAACCAACCATACGGAACTCAAATTTGTTTCCTGTGAACGCAAACGGTGATGTTCTGTTTCGGTCTGTAGCATCCTTCATGAAATCCGGAAGTGTCTTAACACCGGTATCCAGGATCTCGCCGGTCTTACTGTGTGTGGCGGTACCTGTGCTGATCAGCTGCTCCAGAACATCCTGAAGCTGCTCACCAAGGAATACGGAGATAACTGCCGGCGGTGCCTCGTTTCCTCCGAGACGTTCATCGTTTCCAACGTCTGCTGCAGACTCTCTCAGAAGATCTGCATGCTCATCAACGGCTTTCAGGATACAAGTGAGAACAAGAAGGAACTGGATATTCTCATGAGGAGTTTTTCCCGGCTCAAGAAGGTTGATCCCGTCATCCGTTGTCAGGGACCAGTTGTTGTGCTTACCGGAACCGTTAACTCCTGCAAACGGTTTCTCATGAAGCAGGCAGCGCATACCATGGCGGCTTGCAACTTTTTTGAGGATACGCATCATGATCTGGTTGTGATCTGCTGCAATATTTACCGGTGCGTAGATCGGTGCCAGCTCATGCTGTGCAGGTGCAACCTCATTGTGCTGTGTCTTTGCTGTTACGCCCAGCTTCCAGCACTCCTCGTTGACTTCCTTCATGTATGCGGAGATTCTCTGACGGATGGTTCCGAAATAATGGTCATCCATCTCCTGTCCCTTCGGCGGCATAGCACCGAAAAGAGTTCTTCCTGTATAGATCAGGTCTTTTCTCTGGAGCCATTTCTCCTTATCAACCAGGAAATACTCCTGCTCAGCTCCAACGGAAGGAGTTACTTTTTTTGATGTTGTATTTCCGAAAAGGCGAAGAAGTCGAAGCGCCTGTGTATTGACCGCTTCCATGGAACGAAGAAGCGGTGTTTTCTGGTCAAGCGCCTCTCCTGTGTAGGAGCAGAATGCTGTGGGGATACATAAGATCCCGCCGGCTGCGTCATGACGTACAAAGGCAGGTGATGTACAATCCCATGTTGTATAGCCTCTTGCCTCGAATGTTGCACGAAGTCCTCCGGATGGAAATGAGGATGCATCCGGCTCACCCTTGATCAGCTCCTTGCCAGAAAAGCTTAAGAGTACCTTTCCGTCCTCTCTTGGCGCTGTGACAAATGCGTCATGTTTCTCGGCAGTAACACCTGTCAGCGGCTGAAACCAGTGACAATAATGAGTAGCACCTTTCTCAATAGCCCATTCCTTCATCTCATGTGCAACCACATCAGCGATCTCCATGGACAGCTCCTTACCCTCTTCTATTGTCTTTTTCAGTTCGCGGTATACCTTCTTCGGCAAACGGTCCTGCATAACAGAATCGTTAAATACATCGCAGCCAAAGATTTCCTTTACGTTGATATAATCTCCCATTTCTTCCTCCTTTTCGTTCCTGTATATCCAGTCTTTCTTATGAGGAAAGACATTTTCACCTCTGTATGATCACCTTGTCTTCGGATACTCGGATCATTCTTCGCTCTTCTGGGTAATCTCCTTGATCTCCTGCATTTTCTGGTTCAGCCGGCTTTTTTTCTGTTTCTTACTGCTGGTAAGATAAAGGTTCATGGCCTCATGAAGATTATCGATCTCCACATGGGTCTGATCTCCACCGAACTCTCCATCCAGCGTCCACGGAACAGCCTCCTCTGACTCTATCACAACATGCGCAGACTTAAAAGAATAGATCAGATCTGTATTATCCTCTGCAGTAAGAAGCGCAGTCATGATCTCCTGAAGCTCCAGCGGATTCTTCGGATTGGTGATCAGTGTCACCTCAAACAGTCCGTCATTCATATCCACGTTTTTTCCGGTAAGATTCTTAAATCCGCCTACAGATCTGGAATTGCTGATCATACCGTAGATAAAATCATTCTCCACAGTCAGCTCATCGGAGGTTACCTTCAGATGATAGGATTTCACCTCAAAAAGCTGCTTCATCCCTTCCAGCACATAGGCAACATGTCCCAAGATATTTTTCAGATCCTGGTCTGTCTCATAGGAAACATTAGTAAACAGTCCAAACGCAGCCACATAGGCAAATGTCTGGTTATTAAATTTACCGATGTCACAGTGATAGATCTGCTCCTCCATGATCATGGAGGCAGCTGCAGTCATACTCTTCGGCATAAACAGACTGTTGGCAAAATCATTGGTGCTTCCTGCAGGGATATACCCGATCGGTGTCTGGCTGCCCACTTCCACGATTCCGGTAACCACCTCATCCAGTGTACCGTCACCTCCACTGCAGGCGATCAGATCTACCTGATCTGCATATTCCTTCACCTGTTCATAAGCATCCTTCGGTCCCTGCGTGGCACGGATGATCACTTCGTACCCACCTTTATTAAAGATATCCACAATGTCCAGCAGATGCATCTTGATTCTTCCTTTTCCTGCTTTGGGGTTGAAAACAAAAAGCATTCTTTTTTTCATTATACAATCCTCATTTCCCGAAATGATTCGTTATGTCTATTCTTTTACTATGATAAAAAAAACGATGTAAAATGTCAATCTTAACTTTTCACATATGGTCTTACCACAGGCAGCCGGAATTTTATAACAAAAAAAGTCCGAAAACCCAATAAAATTGAATCTTCAGACCTTTTGTTAAATAGCGAGAGGGGGATTCGAACCCTCGACACCACGGGTATGAACCGTGTGCTCTAGCCAACTGAGCTATCTCGCCATATTCTTTTGTAACATGGGACCTATAGGGCTCGAACCTATGACCCTCTGCTTGTAAGGCAGATGCTCTCCCAGCTGAGCTAAGATCCCATATAAATAGCGAGAGGGGGATTCGAACCCTCGACACCACGGGTATGAACCGTGTGCTCTAGCCAACTGAGCTATCTCGCCATATTCTTTTGTAACATGGGACCTATAGGGCTCGAACCTATGACCCTCTGCTTGTAAGGCAGATGCTCTCCCAGCTGAGCTAAGATCCCATAACAGTTGTTCGTCTTAGGAACTCTTCCGTTCCGCAACTCGCTTTGCTATTATATAATGGTTTGTGACTTGTGTCAACAGTTTTTTTCACTTTTTTTAATTTTTTAAAAAATATATGCTTTTTTGTATTTTTACAGTGGCAGGGAGGTCTGAAATCCCCTGCCACTGTAAGGATGTTATGGGCAAAGTATTGCCCATAACTTGATACTCCCGGATTGCTCCGCTGCACGCAGCTCACGCAATCCTCAAACATTCGGAATCCGCTAATTTACTACGTAAATTGCTACTTCCTCATGTTTGGCGGGGTCCAAGTTCAAAAGTCTTATCGTGCAAGCACGAACGACTTTTTGACCTTTTCCCCCTGGTATTATCTGAAGTACTCAACACCAGATTCGAAAATCTTGATATCCTGCTCTCCGTAAATATTGACAGCCACGCCTGCGTCACGACGCTCACTGTGTGCCATCTTTCCGAGAACACGTCCATCCGGGCTTGTAATTCCCTCGATGTTCATATAAGAGCCGTTTACGTTAAACTCACCCTCATATCCGGTCTCATCTACCGGTACATACTCTGTTGCGATCTGTCCATTTTCCTTGAGTTTCTTCAGCCACTCATCGTTTGCGACAAAACGTCCCTCACCATGAGAAGCCGGATTACAGTATACACCGCCAAGCTGTGCTTTCTGAAGCCATGGAGACTTGTTGCTGACAACCTTGGTGTAAACCATCTTGGATACGTGGCGTCCGATGGTGTTGTAGGTCAGTGTCGGAGAATCCTCTTTCTGTCCGCAGATCTCACCGTACGGTACCAGTCCCAGTTTGATCAGTGCCTGGAATCCGTTGCAGATACCAAGAGCAAGACCGTCACGCTCATTGAGGAGCTTCATAACTGCCTCCTTGATCTTCTCGTTCTGGAACGCGGTAGCAAAGAATTTTGCGGATCCATCCGGCTCATCTCCGGCTGAGAAGCCGCCCGGGAACATGATCATCTGTGCCTGATCGATGGCTTTCTCAAAGAGCTCTACAGAATCATGGATATCTTCTGCTGTAAGGTTCTTGAATACCTTTACGTCTACCTCAGCGCCTGCTCTCTCAAATGCACGGGTGCTGTCATACTCGCAGTTTGTTCCAGGGAATACCGGAATAAATACACGCGGTTTTGCAACCTTATGTTTGCATACATAGATGCTGTCTGCTTTGTAAAGGGAACCGTCATCTGCCTTGACGTCCTCAGTTCCTGCTGCTGTTTTAAATACATTCTCCAGAGTTCCTTCCCATGTGGAAAGCGCCTCTTTCAGAGTGATCTCTGTATCACCGTAGGTGAACTTCGCATTATCCGTAACCTCACCGATCACAGTATAGGTAATGGCAAGCTCACCGACTTTTCCATCCGGAACCTCACAGATGATATCGCCGAATGCCGGAGCAAAGAAATCTCTTGGATCAAGGTTATGCTCGATCTTTACACCCATGCCGTTACCAAAGGCCATCTTGCTGACTGCAGCAGCGATTCCATGACGGTCAAGTGCATATGCGGAGATCACACGGCCTGCCTGGATATCCTGGTGTAATTTATCATACTGCTCCATAAGAGCCGGGTAATCCGGAAGATCATAGGAATCCTTCGGTGCACGGAGCCATACCAGCTTGCTTCCTGCTTTTTTGAGCTCCGGTGTGATCACATCTTTTACCTTTGCAACATCCACTGCGAAGGACACCAGTGTCGGAGGAACATCAATGTCATTGAAGGTTCCGGACATACTGTCCTTACCGCCGATGGAAGGAAGGCCGAATCCGATCTGTGCCGCATAAGCACCAAGCAGTGCGGAGAACGGCTGGCTCCATCTCTTAGGATCTTCTGTCATACGACGGAAGTATTCCTGGAAGGTGAAACGGATCTTCTTATAGTCACCACCGGTTGCAACGATCTTGGCAACAGACTCGGTTACTGCGTAGGTAGCTCCATGATACGGACTCCATGAGGAAAGGTATGGATCAAAGCCGTAGCTCATCATGGTAACAGTCTCTGTTTTTCCGTTCTGTACCGGAACCTTTGCAACCATGGACTGTGTCTCTGTCAGCTGATATTTGCCACCGTGAGGCATAAATACACTGCCTGCGCCGATGGAGCCGTCAAACATCTCCACAAGACCCTTCTGTGAGCATACATTCAGGTCAGCAAGAGTATCCATCCATTTTTTCTTTACATCTGTTACATCCGGACGTTCCTCGAAAAGATTTCCGTCCTTTGACGGGATCTCAACCTCAACGGAGGTCTCCTGATGTGCACCGTTGGTATCCAGGAATGCACGGGAGATATTTACGATTTCTTTTCCTCTCCAGTTAAGGACAAGGCGTGGCTCCTCCGTTACAACTGCAACCGGAATTGCCTCGAGATTCTCTTCATTTGCAAATTTCAGGAAAGTATCCACATCTTTCGGGTCAACTACAACAGCCATACGCTCCTGAGACTCAGAGATGGCGATCTCAGTGCCGTCAAGACCTGCGTATTTTTTCGGAACCTTGTCGAGGTCGATCTGAAGTCCCGGTGCCAGCTCGCCGATGGCAACGGAAACACCGCCTGCACCAAAGTCGTTACATTTCTTGATGATATGGCTGACTTCCTCTCTGCGGAACATCCTCTGGATCTTACGCTCGGTAGGCGCGTTACCTTTCTGCACCTCAGCGCCGCAGACCTCGATGGAAGCCTCTGTGTGGACCTTGGAGGAACCGGTTGCACCGCCGATACCGTCACGACCGGTACGTCCGCCAAGAAGGATGATGATATCTCCAGGATCGGAATTTTCACGGATGACCGCACGTCTCGGAGCCGCACCCATAACCGCACCGATCTCCATACGTTTTGCAACGTAGTCCGGATGATAGATTTCTTTTACAGCACCGGTTGCAAGACCGATCTGGTTTCCGTAGGAGCTGTAGCCGTGGGCTGCGCTGCGGACAAGCTTCTTCTGCGGAAGTTTACCCTTCAGAGTTTCCTTTACGGATACGGTAGGATCTGCTGCACCTGTCACACGCATTGCCTGGTATACATAGGTACGTCCGGAAAGCGGATCACGGATGGCTCCGCCAAGGCAGGTTGCCGCACCACCAAAAGGCTCGATCTCCGTCGGATGGTTGTGTGTCTCGTTCTTGAAGTTGATCAGCCACTCTTCTTCTTTCCCGTCCACGTCCACCGGTACCACGATACTGCAGGCATTGATCTCATCAGACTCTTCCTGGTCTGCAAGCTTGCCTTCTGCTTTCAGTTTCTTCATTGCCATAAGTGCAAGATCCATCAGGCAGACAAACTTATCATCACGGCCCTTGTACATATCCTTATGGGCATCCAGATATTCTTTGTATGTTTTTTCAATAGGAGTCTTATAATCACCTTCGTCAAACTTCACGCTGGTAAGCTCTGTGGAGAAAGTAGTATGACGGCAATGATCAGACCAATAGGTATCCAGAACACGAATCTCTGTCATGGAAGGATCGCGTTTCTCTTCATTTCTGAAATAATTCTGGATATGCTGGAAGTCCTTAAATGTCATGGCGAGGTTCAGAGAAGAGTACAGCTCCTTCAGATCAGCCTCAGCCATATCCTTGAATCCGTCAAAAATCTTCACATCCTCAGGATCCGGGAATACTGTTACCAGTGTTTCCGGCTTCTCAAGACCTGTCTCACGGGAATCCACAGGGTTGATGCAGTGATGTTTGATCGCCTCAAACTCTGCATCTGTAACGTTTCCTTCGATTACATAAGTAGTTGCTGAACGGATGATCGGTGCTGCATTCTCATCCAGGAACTGTACACACTGCACTGCAGAATCGGCTCTCTGGTCAAACTGTCCGGGAAGGAATTCTACGGAAAATACACGTGCGCCCTCTGCCACATCAAATTTTTCAAGATACAGATCATCTACCGGCGGCTCTGCAAATACGGTCTTGCAGGCTTTCTCAAATACTTCATCGGAGATATTCTCCACGTCATAACGGATCAGCTCACGGACTGCTGTCACAGTGCTGATACCAAGATAATGTTTGATCTCATGTTTCAGTTCCTTTGCTTTTACTGCAAAGGCAGGTTTCTTTTCTACATACACACGTCTTACGTTGCTCATAGAAGGCTCCTTTCTCTATATCCGATAATAAGGATGGTAAACGTGCAGAAAGCATTTCAGTCTTTCTTTTCTGCTGAAAATATAGTATCATAGGAAATATCATTAGTAAAATTAATATATCTTATATCATTTATAAGCGGAGGATTTTTCACATATGGATATCAATCTTGAACTTTACAAAGTGTTTTATTACGTGGCCACAACGCTGAGCTTTTCGGAGGCTTCCAGACAGCTTTTTATCTCACAGTCTGCAGTAAGCCAGGCCGTCAAAAACCTTGAAAAAAAGCTGGGCCATACTTTGTTTGTGCGCAGTACCAAACGGGTCATCCTGACTCCGGAGGGAGAGCTTCTCCTCCAGCATGTAAAGCCGGCCCTTTCCATGCTCAACGAAGGAGAGGCTGTCCTTTCCGGAGAAGGAAATCTTACCGGTCAGCTGCGGATTGGTGCCAGCGATACTCTGTGCCGCTATTTTCTCATCCCCTATCTCCGCCGTTTCCACAAGGATCATCCGGAGGTACGGATCAAGATCATCAACAGTACCTCCATCGGATGTGCGGAGCTTCTGGAAAACGGCCAGGCTGAGCTGATCGTCACCAACTACCCGAATTCCCGGCTTTCAGCCCACACCAAGCTTCAGACTGTGCTGGAATTCCGGGATATCTTCGTGGCAAATCCGGACTATTTCACCATGGGCAAATCGCCTCTTTCCATGGAAAATCTTCTGGATTATCCCATCCTGATGCTCGCTCCAAAGAGTACCACCAGCGAATATCTTCATCAGGTGTTTGCAGCCCAGGGACTGAAGCTGCTGCCTGAGGTTGAACTGAACAGCAACGATCTGCTGATCGATCTTGCAGAGATCGGACTTGGTATTGCCTGTATCCCGGATTATATGCTCCGCAACCGTCCGGGTCTGGAACCTGTCCATCTGAAAACACCTCTGCCCGCAAGAAGTGCCGTGATCGCTCATCATGAAGCACTGCAGCTTTCCCAGGCTGCTCAGTGCTTTCTTAAATATTTTTCCCAGATCTGATACGATCAAGTTCCTGCCGCTTACTGCTTTTCGCGATCGAAGCAGGATACTTCCCTGATTCAGTAAAAAAGCCACCGGAATCTGCCATAAGGTTATTACGATCCTTATGTACTCAATTCCGGTGGTCTTTTCTGTTATTGATATCGGTCAGATATTATTCTTATTACTTACGCTTCAGCCTTCGGCATCACGTCTGCTGCCGCAGTGATATACTCATTCTCGATCTTACTGAACAGACCGCTGTCTGCAAGCTCTGCAAGCTTCACGTCAATCGGCATCTTGCCCAGGACCGGAACCTTCAGTTCTGCAGCGATCTCATCGATATGGCTCTCGCCAAAGACCTTGATCTCTTTTCCGCAGTCCGGACATTTCACATAGCTATAGTTCTCCACGATCCCAAGGACCGGAACCTTCATCATATCAGCCATGTTATAGGCCTTCTTGACGATCATGCGGACCAGATCCTGCGGAGAAGTAACGATCACGACACCCTCGATCGGCAGGGACTGGAATACTGTCAGCGGAACATCTCCGGTTCCTGGCGGCATATCTACAAAGAGATAATCCAATTCACCCCAGATCACATCACTCCAGAACTGTTTTACCATATTTGCAAGGACCGGACCTCTCCAAATCACCGGTGTCTCCTCATCCGGGAGAAGAAGGTTTACAGACATAACCTCGATTCCGTTTGCAGTTGGCATCGGATAGATTCCATTGTCACTGCCCTGTGCATTGCCCTTGATGCCATACATCTTCGGGATGGACGGACCGGTGATATCAGCATCCATAATGCCCACTTTATATCCCTTGGAAGCCATCAGGTTTGCCAGGGAGCCTGTTACGAAGGATTTACCCACGCCTCCCTTTCCGCTGACAACTCCGATCACATGTTTTACGTCAGAAAAAACGTTTGGTTCTGCCATGAGGCTCTGGGGCTGTTTCTGTCCGCAGCCTTCACAGCTTGATTTGTTGCAGGATGTATTGCTACACTCTTTTGCCATAATAGATTCCTCTCATTCTTTGTATTTACACAGACAGAACTGGCTCTCTGTCCGTGCATTTTTCTCATTCATGAGCTCTCATGAACTCCTTACCTTACTTCATAAATCTGTCGATCGCTTTTTCCAGTTCCTTGATAGCATCCCTGTCTCCATGCTCCACTGCATCCACGATGCAGTGTTCTATATGATCCTGCAGGATGATCTTGCCTGTATTATTGATCGCAGATTTTACGGCTGACAGCTGGATCAGCACTTCGCTGCAGTCACGTCCTTCCTCCACCATACGTTTAATGGATTCCATATGCCCGATGGCCCTGGAAAGTCTATTGAGTACGGCCTTGGTCTGTGCGTGGCTGTGATGATGAGGATGTGTGCCATCGTGAGTATGCACATGTTCCTGTTCCCCATGGGTATGTTCAAGAACGGTTCCATCCTCGAGAACGTGCACATGTGTTTCTTTCATGTGTATTTCCTCCTTCAGATCTCCGTGAAAGAACAGCGCTGCCGGATCATAGATGTCTGAATGTCAAAAATGATGGTTCCGTCTTCCAGTACTGTCTTCTCGTAGGAGACATCCTTCCCCTGAAATTTCTGTTTCACATACGCTTCCGGATCTGCAATCTCCACTTCTTCCACAAATACATCACGCATCTGATTTCTCGGACATTTGTTAAAAATTTCCCAGATTACTTCGTACTCTTTCATCTGTGCCTGTTCCTTTCTTAGTCATCCTATCCATTATAATAATTTTATGTTTTTTTGTCAAAAATAATTGCACTCACGCAAATATTGTCGTATGATACATATTAAAAATATTACTGCTCTGTCCGTGGGCAGTAAACATATATTAATGTGATAAATCAAAGGAGATAAATTTCATGCAGCTTTTAAAAGACAGAATTCTGACAGACGGCGTAGTAAAAGAAGGAAATATTTTAAAAGTGGACAGCTTCCTGAATCATCAGATGGATATTGACCTGATCAACGAGGTCGGCAAAGAATTCAAGAAACGTTTTGACCACTGTCCAATCACCAAGATCCTTACCATCGAGGCTTCCGGTATCGGTATTGCCTGTATTGCGGCACAGTATTTCCATGTACCGGTTGTATTTGCCAAGAAAGCACAGAGTGTGAACCTTGACGGCGAGATGTACACCACCAAGGTAGAGTCTTTCACCCACAAGAAAGTTTACGATGTGATCCTTTCCAAGAAATTTCTCGGACCGGAAGATCACGTACTCCTGATCGATGATTTTCTTGCCAATGGCTGTGCACTTCTCGGTCTAATCGACATCGTTAAGAAATCCGGCGCAACTCTTGAAGGAGCCGGAATCGTTATCGAAAAAGGCTTCCAGTCCGGCGGACAGACCATCCGTGACATGGGTATCCATCTGGAATCCCTTGCTATCATTGATTCCATTGCTGATGGCAAACTTACTTTCCGTGAATAAGATTTATCATAAAAAATACTCCTGGAAACTTATATACATTGTTTCCGGGAGTATTTTTATTTTTATCACAGCCAGATCATGATATCATTTCTGATCTATGCATCTGCACCCTTTTCCGCTTTCTCTGAAGGTGTCGGAGTTACTGTTTCCTCCGGTGTCGGTGTTCCGGAAATTTCCGTTTCTTCCTTTTCCGATGAAGCCGATGCAGCTTCCGGTGTATTTTCATCTATATCCGGTTCTTCCGTCACCGTAGCTTCCGATGTCACTGTCGGCGTTGGTGTGGCAGTTGCCTCCGGCATGATCTCTTTTTCTTCATAATATCCGTCATCCACTAGCATCTGATAATTCTCTGCATCGATCAGCTGGATATCACTGGTCACAGTTCCCACGATCTTGGTCCCGTTGTCATACTGCTCATAATCGGAGATCTCCGGCTTCTCCCCTTTCAGAAGAGCATCCACCATCGTCACACAGTCATTTGCCAGTACACGGTTATCAAACAGCAGATCATCCTCAATCTTTCCCTGGATCACAGCGGTCACTGCTTCTGCCTCACAGCCGCCTCCTGTGATCATAGGCCAGCCATCCTCTCCAGACACATGTCCTGCATCCTCCAGGGCATCCACAGCCCCAAGTGCAAGGTCATCAGCACCTGTGCAGATAATATCCGGCGCACCCTCTGTATAATTCTGAGAAAGGATCTCCGCCATATCATTCTTTGCGGTATTTCTTCCGGAACGCATCACTGCAGTATCATCAAAGGTCAGCTTTCCTGAAGTACATACCAGTGTTCCATCGTCGAAATATTCCTGAAGCTTCTCCAGCACGCCATTATAAAAGAACAGTGCGTCACGATCATCCGGAGAGCCCATAAGGAACTCAATGGTCAGAGTTTTCTTTTCTTCCCGGGCTTTCTCCAAATCCATTTTTTTTATGATGGAATCTCCCACCATTTTTCCGGCTTTTCTTGTATTAAAGGTAACATAATAGTTGACCTTATCTGTATCCATGATCAGCTGATCGTAAGAAATCACAGGGATAGATTTCTCATACACCTGCTCCAGCACATCGTTCAGGCTGTAAGCATCTGAAGGTGCGATGACAAGTGCAGAAAGCTCTTCATCGTCCAGAATGGACTGGATCTGTGATACCTGCGTATCACTGTCTTCATCTGCCCAAAATATCTCTGCATCATATCCATCATCTTCCAGTGTATTCTGAAGAGTTTCTCCATCAGCAGACCAACGGGGATCATCTGCTGATGAAGGCAGAAACACACCTACTTTCTTATCTGCTGCCGCAGTTTCTTTTGCAGTTTCTTTTGCTTCTTCCTCTGCATCATTGCTGTTTTTGGCTTTTCCTTCCGGGTCTTCAGACTCCACACTTTCATTGGCTGCCTCTGTCGCCTCTTTGTTTTTTCCACAGCCGGAAAAGGCTGCTGTAAAGACAAAAGCTCCCACAAGCAGGATTGCTGTTTTTTTCTTCATGATCAAATCTCTCCTATAAGCCTTTATAGTCCTTTGCCAGTGATTTCAGATAGTCTCTGTAGGCGGCTGCAGATTTCTTGGGTTTCAGGATACGTACACTGCCGCCCATCCCGGTCAGCCAGCCGTAGAATTTTCCATTTTCCGGAAGCTCTGCAGTTACCGTCAGATCTCCGCTATCTTTCATCTTATATTCTGCATCTGTACCGAAAAAGTCACGCACCTCCGCCTGTACAGCTCCGGTACAGAGAAGTTTTATTTCTTTTTTTATGGTTCCGGCTGAAGCCTCAAGAAGCTTCCGGTACCCTGTCACAGAGGTCTCATGAATATCTTTAGTTTCATGAATCTCCTTAGCTTCCGCAGTCAGCCCGGGTTCTTCAGACGGCTGTTCCTCTCCGGCACTCTCACCGGCAAGATAATACCCACCCGGCCGTTCTCTTGTATAACGGATATCCATTCCAAAAGAACGTAATACCTCCACATCATCATAAATGCTCTTTCGCTCTGCACGGATTCCCTGTTTCTCAAGATTCTCCAGGATCTTCTGCATAGATATTACCCGATGCTCCCCTGTTTCCCGCAGCATTTTTTCAAGGTACAGGATCTTCGCCTTCTGATTGTTTGATTTTGCCATACTGCCCTCTTATCCTTCGTTTTTTACAAAGCGATGGAAAATATAGGAGTTTGCCTCCTGTTCCTCGCTGTCGTCCAGTTTCTCAAGTTCGATCTTTTTACCGTATTTCTTTTCCAGTGCACGGCTGATCAGAAGATCTGCAAGCTGCGGGTTCTTGGGAAGAAGCGGTCCGTGAAGATACGTACCGATCACATTTTTGTATACAACCCCTTCCTCACCGGATTGTCCGTCATTTCCGTATCCTGACAGAACCTTTCCCAGGGATCTGTTGTTTCCGATGGTGGTACGCCCTCCATGATTTTCAAAACCTACGATGGGCATATCAAAAAGATCGCTCTGCATCACAATGTTTCCAATAAGGCGGCCTTTTCCCTGCTCAGTGCTCATATCTACAAGCTTCAAACCCTCGATCATTCCCTGATCCGTCTTATAATAATTTCCAAGGAGCTGATACCCTCCACAGATTGCGATCACAACTCCATTGTCTTCCACATACGCCTTGAAATCCTTCTGGATTTCCTTCAGCTTTTCACATACCAGCATCTGTTCTCTGTCGGAGCCACCGCCAAGAAGTACGATATCCAGTTTGGAAAAATCGATTCGGTCATCCAGTTCATAAGCTATGGTTTCTGCCTCGATTCCTCTCCAGAGACAGCGCTTCATCAGACACTGGATATTTCCTCTGTCACCGTAAAGGTTCAGAAGATCCGGATATAAATGCCCTATCGTTATCTTCATTTCTCACCCTCCAGTTTCTTCAGGATATTTCTGGTGCCAAACAGCGCCGTATAATTTACAAGTACATAAAGATTGCCGCATCCATCCCCGATTCGTTTGCGGATGGCTGTCTCCACATCATTTTCCAGCATGGACGGGATATCCACATATTTCAGACGGAGGCGCATATCCTGACACCGGATACCACTGACTGTGATGGAATTGATATTGTCCCCTCCGAAAAGATCAAAATCCACATCCCAGAGCCAGGAGATATCTTTTCCATCCTGTGCATTATCATTGATCACAATGATGATATCCTTTGGTGATCCGTCCTGCATCACAGCTGAAATGTTCTGGTTAAAACCGGCCGGATTCTTGGCAAGATTCAGAACAACACTGGTGCCCTTGATCCGAAACTGTTCATTGCGTCCGTTCTCCGGATTAAACTTCCGGAGCATCTCATTAAAATGCTCCGCCTTAAAGCCTGCGGTACGAATTCCCGCATAGGCAGCCAGAATATTATATACATTATAGAATCCCTTATAATTGGCCACGATCCGTTTATCCTCCACTGTAAAGGCAATCTGATCATCCACCTTCACATCTGTGGCATCAAAGTCGATCTCCGGACGTTTAAAGCCGCATTTCGGACATCTGTAGTCTCCCAGCTGACTGTAATGATAGAAGCTGTAGATCAGCCTTTCTCCACAGCACTTACAGAACCGGCCCTCACGGATCTCGTTTGTTTTGTTCTCGATCACCGGTTTGCTGATCCCGTAGGTTACAAAAGGATTTCCGCAGTCCATGGCAAGATATGCAGACAGTGCATCATCACCATTGACAATGACCTTCATATCCGGAACCTTTTTCATCATTTCTTCCAGGATGTTCATAGTGATATCGATCTCGCCATAACGGTCCAGCTGATCACGGAACAGATTGGTCATAACCATATAATCCGGTCTGATCCTTGTGAACACATGTCTTGTGGATGCCTCATCCACCTCGATACAGGCATAATCCGCATCCAGTTTTCCGCTGAATTTTGCCCCCAATACAAAGGCTGCCACAACTCCGTTGAGCATGTTGGAACCGGTATGATTGCAGATGACCTTTTTTCCCTCTGCCTCAAGGCCTGCGCACAGCATGTTATTGGTTGTGGTCTTTCCGTTGGTTCCGCATACTACAAATATTTTTTCTCTTACCTGAGAAGAAAGCTCTTCCAGAATATCCGGACAGATCTTCATCGCGACCTTACCGGCCCAGGTCACACCCTGCCGGCCCATAAGCTTACAGACATGTCCTGTGATCTTTGCTGCCATCACAGCAATGGTTGTTCTTATTTTCATAATCTTCTGATTCCTTTATTTTTATTTCTCTTACCACAGATCTTCCGCTGTCAGGAAATCGGTACAGATTCCTTCTGCTCCCTGCGAAATGTATCTTCTGGCCTGGTCACGGTCATTAACCGTATAAACATACAGACTGATCCCGTTTTTTTCAAAGATCTTCTCCGTTTCTTCTGACCAATACTCCCAGTATACTGTTGCTGCCGGAATTCCCTTTTCTTTACAGAAGGATGCAATATACTCCAGCTCTTCCACAGAATACTCCTGCCACAGTGAATATACGTAGGAAGGAAAAGAATAGAGCATGGACGTTCCGGGAAACATTGCTTCATTGTAGATTTCCGGAATGATCCGATCCAGCGTCTCACCGGCACCTGCATTCCTGGCGATTTCCACATAATCACTGTAATCCTCCAGTGTTCTCTGATAATTGCGAAGAGAATACTGTTTGGAATCGATCAGCACATATGCATCCGGATAATCTTTCAGAAGAAGGAAAAAATCCTCCAGTGTCATGGGGGTGTATTTCCCATATATTTTACTTTGTCTGAATTCCTTTTCTGTAAGGACTTTTTTTCCGTTGCCATCCCACTGTCCCATGGAATCGTTCCAGTTATGCCTGCAGACCCATACTCCATCGGATGTCCTGGAAAGATCCAATTCAAAAAGACGAACTCCCTGTTCATACATAAACAGAAATCCCTCTCTGGAATTCAGGTAATCCTTTCCGTCCATACCTCCCAGAGCATGTGCAATGGTCCTGTAGTCCTTCCAGCTAAATCCTCCTGATGTATTCCGGGCAGTTTCTGTTTCCGGGAAACTACCTCCCAGAAGAAAAAGCGATACAAACAGTATTTCCAATGTCAGTATAAAACGTCGCATCATCTCAGGCAACAAAAAAATGCACAAGACGTAAAGGAAAACATTTCCTCGCTGCTTTCCTTTTTATCTTCTGCAAATTTATCATATCCGGGAACCTGTCCCAAACCATTCCTATATTGTTTCTGTCCGGGAATACCAAAAGTCCCACCGACCATGTTTATCATCCTTTCGCATACGTGTAGTCGTATTTCATACATTACCGATTGTACGCTAAAAAAGGATAATAATCAAGTTAATCCTCTTCTTCCTCGTCATATTCCTGCTGAAGCCTCAGATATTCATCATATTTCTCGTGTGCATTCCGATTATAGGATCGGGAGATCGGTATTACATGCTCTCCGATATGGAAGCTGTCATTTTCAGCTCCTGTGACCCGTTCCATATTTACTATAAAGCTCTGATGACACCGCAAAAATGTACCGTCGTCAAGCTGTTTTTCGAAGTCTTTCAGCTTACCTCTGCACTGGAGTATACTTCCGTCTGTCCTATGGAAATTCACGATATGGAGACTGCTGGTAATATAGCTAACCTGACTGTAGCGTAAAGTATACACACGGGCACGATACTGAAAATGGATCACCCGCTCATCATTCCCGTCGCTAAGTCGCTTCTTCAGTGGTTCCATTACATATTCCAAAGTTTCTTCGGTTACAGGTTTCAGTAAATAGTTATATGCAAACAGGTCAAAAGCATTTCTGTAATATTCATCGCTTCTACTCATAAAAAGCACTGCCACTGACATTTCTTTTTCACGTATCTTCCGTATTGTTTCCAGTCCGTCTACTTTCTTTGAATCAATGTTCACAAAGATTGCATCATAAGGTTTCCTTTTCTTTTCCAATTCTTCCAATAAAAGCTCGCCGCTTTTAAATATCCGAATTTCTGACCCTGGAACGATCCGCTCAAGCTGTTTGTGAAGTCTTCTCGCATCCGCCTGCATATCATCACAAATGGCAATGGTCATCATCGTCATATTTATGTATCCCCTTTTACTCCATCATTGTTACTTTTTGTTCTATATATTATACCATGATTTGTTATTCAAATTATGATATCTTAATGTAATTTATGGTCGAAAACCCACCATTTATGCATTTTTTCGAGTTTTTTAGAATATAAAAAAAGGACATCTGCATTTCTGCAAATGTCCTTTAAATCGGTCAGAAGTAAATTATACAAGCTCGATAAGAACTTCCATTGCTGCATCGCCTTTACGCTGTCCGATCTTAACGATTCTTGTGTAACCACCGTTACGATCTGCGTATTTCGGAGCGATCTCGCTGAACATCTTGTCAACCATGTCAACTTCTTTTGTATTTTTCTTTCTGCCAGCGCCCTTAGCAGGAACCTCTGTTACAGGATAGAAAACTTTCATCATCTCACGACGTGCATGAAGTCTGGAAGGAGCATCTTTCTTGATCTCTTTCTGAACTTCATCGTAAACTGTTTTCTTTTTGCCGTCTACGACTTCTTTTACACGTTTTCCGTCAGCATCTTTACGAGCAACCTTAGCTGTTACTGTAACTGTCTCGAAATTGTCTTTCTCACGTACAGCCATAGCAATAAGTCCCTCAGCGATCTTACGGATCTCTTTAGCCTTAGCTTCTGTTGTCACGATCTTTCCGTGATGAAGAAGGTTTGTAACCTGATTTCTGAGAAGTGCTTTTCTCTGGTTAGATGTTCTGCTTAATTTTCTATATTTTGCCATTTTATTATCCTCCATCTGTGGGACACCAGGACATGCTTGTTCGGTCTTACTGCCCTGCTGCTGACACCCCACTCATTACTCTGTTTCCGGATTATTCCTCTGTAGGCTGGAGCTGAAGTCCCAGCTCTTTGAGTTTTGCAAGTACTTCCTCTAAGGATTTGCGGCCCAGATTACGAACCTTCATCATATCGTCAGAAGTCTTGTTGCATAATTCTTCAACCGTATTGATACCGGCTCTCTTAAGGCAGTTGTAGGAACGAACAGAGAGCTCAAGCTCATCAATGCTCATCTCCAGAACCTTTTCCTTCTCATTGTCTTCTTTCTCGATCATAACCTCTGCGGTCTTAGCATTCTCGGAAAGATCAATGAACAGGTTTAAATGCTCGCTGAGAACCTTCGCTGCAAGGCTGACTGCCTCATCCGGATCAAGTGTTCCATTGGTATATACATCCAGTGTAAGCTTGTCGAAGTCAGTTACCTGACCAACTCGTGTATTCTCTACGATCATGTTGACTCTGTCTACCGGTGTGTAGATCGCATCCACTGCGATCATACCGATCGGCATGTCATCGGTTTTGCCTTTGTCTGCACTGATATAGCCACGTCCCTTGGTAATGGTAAGCTCCATGGCCAGTCTGCAGTCTTTTCCACCGTTCAGGGTTGCAATCACCTGATCCGGGTTCATGATCTCAATATCCTGATCTGCCTGGATATCAGCTGCTGTAACAACACCTTTGCCCTCACACTCAATGTATGCGGTCTTCGGCTCATTGTCACTGCTGTGATTCTTAATGGCAAGAGATTTCAGATTCATGATGATTTCGGTCACATCTTCCTTCACGCCCGGAATGGAGCTGAATTCATGAAGTACACCATCGATCTTCACCTGGCTTACTGCAGCTCCCGGAAGGGAGGACAGCATAATTCTTCTTAAAGAATTGCCAAGGGTAGTACCATAACCTCTTTCCAGAGGCTCTACAACGAATCTTCCAAACTTCTTATCTTCGGATATTTCGGTAATTTCGATTTTTGGTTTATTGAAATCAAACACTATAAGGTTCCCTCCTTCTGGGTTAATCAACATTCGAGGGTATTACCAATTTTTATAACTGTAGACACAGTAAACAGTTACTAATTATTTAGAATACAGCTCGACGATAAGCATCTCGTTTACAGGAACATCGATCTGCTCTCTTGTAGGAAGCTCTTTAACTACACCCTTCAGGTTCTCCTGATCAACGTCGATCCACTCCGGAACAAGTCTTCCGCCAGTGATCTCAAGGATTCCTTTATATCTCTCAGAGCCTTTGCTCTTCTCTCTGATCTCAATTGTGTCTCCTGCTTTGCACAGGTAGGACGGAATGTTTACACATTTTCCGTTAACAAGTACGTGCTTGTGATCTACGATCTGACGAGCCTCTCTTCTTGTTCTGGCAAATCCCATACGGAAAACGATGTTGTCAAGTCTGCTCTCAAGCATAACCATAAGGTTCTCACCTGTCTGGCCCTGCATTCTGTCGGCTTTCTTGTAGTAGTTACGGAAAGGTTTCTCAAGAACTCCGTAGATAAATTTTGCTTTCTGTTTCTCTTTTAACTGAAGACCATACTCAGACACCTTGCGGTTTGCACGTTTTAACTGTCTTGTGGACTTCTTATCAATTCCTAAGTAAATCGGATCCAGGCCAAGGGATCTGCATCTTTTCAGAACAGGTACTCTATTTACTGCCATTTCAACTACCTCCTAATTAGACTCTTCTGCGTTTTGGTGGACGGCATCCGTTGTGAGGAACCGGAGTTACGTCACGAATGCTGGTTACTTCAAGTCCGCATGCCTGAAGCGCACGGATTGCAGCTTCACGGCCTGAGCCCGGGCCTTTTACCATAACGTCTACTGTTTTTAATCCATGAATTAAAGCAGCCTTTGTTGCAGTCTCTGCTGCCATCTGTGCTGCATAAGGGGTAGATTTCCTTGAACCTTTAAATCCAAGACCACCGGCACTTGCCCATGAAAGAGCGTTTCCTTCGTTATCTGTCAGTGTGACGATTGTATTGTTGAAGGAAGACTGAATGTGTGCCTGTCCGTGTTCAACGTTTTTCTTGACACGACGTTTTGTCGTTTTCTTTGTAACTTTTGCCATTTTAAAACTAACCTACACTTTCCTTTTATTGAAATTAATTAGTTATATCTATAAATTATTTCTTCTTGTTTGCAACAGTTCTCTTCGGTCCCTTGCGAGTTCTCGCATTTGTCTTAGTCTTCTGACCACGAACCGGGAGTCCTTTACGATGACGGATACCTCTGTAGCATCCAATCTCCTGCAGTCTCTTGATGTTAAGGGCGATTTCCCTTCTCAGATCACCTTCTACTGTCATTGTCTCATCAATAACAGCACTCAGTCTCTTAACCTCGTCATCAGTCAGATCTCTGACACGTGTGTCAGGATTAACCTCTGCTTTAGCAAGAATTTTGTCTGCGCTTGGTCTACCAATTCCATAAATGTAGGTAAGACCGATTTCAATACGTTTCTCTCTTGGTAAGTCTACACCAGCTATACGAGCCATGTACTGTTTCCTCCATTTTCTGTTTCTGAAAGTTCCGCATATCGTATGTCACTTGCTCTCGCAAGGTGAAATGGGACATATCGACCTGCCTCTTTCTTTTCTAGTTTCCTAATTGGGGTGCCTCGGTAAAACACCCAGCTGTAATTGGCGAATCACAGCCTTTCCGAAATTGCGGATCTTAACCGCTGTTGCCTCTCGGTATTAGGCAATACATGCTTATTATCTGTTCAGTAGAACAACCCTGCCGGGTGTTTCATACTGCAGCCGCACGTTTCACAAACATTCCAAAGAAGTTCCGATATGGAAATCAACCCTGACGCTGTTTGTGCTTCGGGTTCTCACAGATGATTCTGATGGATCCCTTTCTCTTAATGACCTTGCACTTCTCGCAGATCGGCTTTACAGATGATCTTACTTTCACTGGAAATCCTCCTTCCGTAAATTAGTCTCATATCTGCAGTTTCACAGGCGCACTCATACACAGTATTTGCGCGCTTGAAATATATACTAACACCTGTTTTCCTGAAATGCAAGAAAAAATTTAAAAAATTTTTGATTTTTTTTACAGGCTGTATTATAATGGGTGGCAAAGTCCGGCAGACATATAGAATCTGCCTATTTTAATGAAAGGAATCTTTTACATATGCATACGGAAATGAAATATCGTTTTCTGATACATTACACCTTATCTTTTATCGGTGGATACCTGGGGCTTTATGCCATTGTGTCAAGAGCTGATCTTTTCGGCAATGCCCAGACAGCCAATCTTCTTGGTGTTGTGCGGGATCTCATAGGCAGGAATTTTTCGGATATGCTTCTGCGTGTGGGTGCGCTTCTCATATATATGGCTGCTGTTATCCTTACGGTCTGGATCCCAGAGCATTTTTCCGCAGATCTTCGTTTTATCAGTATCGGGATCGATATCTTTGCGATCCTGCTCCTGGGATTCTTTCCTTCCGGAATGTCTCCGGTTGTGGCTCTTTACCCCGTGTTCTTTGCAATGCCTTTCCAGTGGTGTACCTTCAAGGCTCCCGGCGGATATAACAGCTCCACGATCTTTTCCACCAACAACCTTCGCCAGTTCACCACAGCTACCACTCAGTTCCTTATGAAAAAGGACAGCGCACAGTGCGATAAAGCAAAATTCTACGGAATGACGCTGCTTTCTTTTCATACAGGTGCAGCTTTGTCTCTGATCCTGTATATGACCTGCGGTCTCTCAGGCGTATGGCTCTGTCTGGTTCCTGCCTTCTATGCTGTATGGCTGATCAGTGCAGACCGGAATACCGCAGCCGATACACCGGCAGTTACCCGAAGCACAGCTTCTGACGGCAGCAGCTTCAGAAATCTTTCCTATAAGAAAAAAGAGGCCTGACTTTATTTTAGCTTTGATAAAATAAGAGGAAATGTGATCTGTTTTTACACTGTCACATTTCCTTTTTTGTTTACGCGTAAGCCCCTCTGACGCTTACAGCTTATATGCGTTTGAAATCCAGTATCATGATTTTGAATGGCCACAAATCGATTTCATCTATATTTCTCATACTATCCTCATAACATATCAATATGCTCTGTAACTTGTTTAAACATTCCACGGTATTTACATTGCGCTTACCGGGAAAATCTTTTATAATTATTCCAGAAATCATAAATCCTGCTATATATTTTTGACCGAACATGAATGGAGAATTGAAATGCCCAAAAGTATTTACGAAGATATCTATAAAGATCTGAAAATGAAAATAGAGGACAACACCTTTGCCTATCAGGAGCTTCTGCCTTCCGAAAACACTCTGATCCAGACTTACGGCTGCTCCCGCAATACCCTGCGACGTGCGGTCAGTTTTCTTGTCAGTGACGGCTATGTACAGACCATGCAGGGAAAAGGTGTCCGCAATATCTACCGTCCAAACGAGAAGACTGCTTTCACCATCGGAGAGATCGAAACCTTCAAGGAATCTGCTGCAAGGAACGGTCAGAATGCCCATACGGAGGTGGCTCTTTTTACAGAGCTTTGTATCAGCAAAAATCAGTCAGCTTACACAGGATTTCCCGCTGGTGCAGAAGTATATTATATTCAGCGTATCCATTATCTTGAAGATATCCCGCTGATCATCAACCATAATTATTTTCTGAAGGAATCCGTTCCTGGCCTTACTGCCGAGATTGCCAGTCATTCTATCTATGAATATCTGGAACAGGTGCTTCATATGACCATTGTCAACAGCAAACGTATCATGACTGTGGAAAAGGTTACAGAAATTGATGAAAAATATCTTCATCTGAATGTAAAGGATTATAACTGCGTGGCTGTGGTGTCCAGCCAGACTTATAACAGTGACGGTGTGATGTTTGAGTATACCCAGTCACGGCACAGACCGGATCATTTTCGATTTTATGATAATGCCCTGCGCCGATGAGCCCGGCTCATAACTGCTTCGCAGCTATACGGTTATGAGCAGGTGACAAATGTGGCTCACAAATATCCGCCTAGATCTGTATAGATACCTGGATCTGTATAGATGCTGCAGTTTCCTATTTTCCAAAATTATGTTATACTGAAACGATCAACGGAGAGAGGAAATTTTATTTTTATGAAAAAACGAGAATCTTTTAACAGCCGCTGGGGGTTCATTCTGGCCTGCATCGGGTCTGCGGTTGGAATGGGAAATATCTGGATGTTTCCCACCAGAGTTTCCCTGTATGGCGGGGGATCGTTCCTGATCCCGTATTTTATTTTTGTGGCACTGATCGGCTTTACCGGGGTGATCGGCGAGATGAGCTTTGGCCGCGGGACACGTTCCGGGCCCATTGACGCCTTCGGCATGGCCTGTGAAACCAAATGCAGACGAAGGCTGGGTGAAACACTAGGCTGGATACCGGTGATCGGTGCACTGGCCATGGCTATCGGTTATACCGTTGTTATGGGATGGATCTTCCGATATATGCTCGGAGCCTTTACAGGCTCCACCCTGGCACCGGCAGATATTGAGTCCTTTGGCGCCAAATTCGGAGGCATGGCCTCTGCCTGGGGAAATAATCTCTGGCAGCTGGCTGCTCTTGTGATCTGCATGTTTATCCTGATGTACGGCGTTGGAAGCGGCATCGAAAAGGCCAATAAAGTGATGATGCCTATCTTCTTTATACTGTTTGTGATCCTTGGCATCTATGTTGCCTTTCAGCCGGGAGCTGCTGCCGGATACCGCTATATCTTCCGCGTGGAGCCGGAAGTTCTGGCAAAGCCTTCCACCTGGATCTTCGCACTTGGACAGGCATTTTTCTCCCTGTCTGTTGCAGGCAACGGTACACTGATCTACGGATCTTATCTTCCGGACAGCGAAGATATCCCTGCATCTGCTGCAAGGGTAGCACTTTTTGATACTCTGGCTGCTATGCTGGCAGCACTTGTTATCATTCCGGCCATGGCTACCACAGGTGCCAAGCTTGACCAGGGCGGTCCCGGACTTCTGTTCATCTACCTGCCGCACCTGATCAAAACCATGCCTGGCGGACGGATCATTGCCATCATCTTTTTCGTAGCTGTGTTCCTTGCAGGCATGACCTCGCTTATGAACCTTTATGAAGCTCCTATTGCCACAGTTCAGGAAAAAACAGGTCTTGGCCGGATTCCTTCCTGCATGGTGATCTCAGTGATCGGCGTTGTGGTTTCGCTTCTTATCCAGGGCATTGTTTCTGACTGGATGGATGTGCTTTCCATCTATATCTGTCCTCTCGGCGCAGGACTTGCAGGGATCATGTTCTTCTGGATTTTCGGCCGGAGCTATGTGGAAAGCCAGATCAGCAAAGGCCGTGAGAAACCATTCACGAAATATTTTTACCCGGTGTGTAAATATCTTTATATTCCGGTGTGCTTTCTGGTGCTGATCCTTGGTGTTGTGCTGGGCGGGATCGGATGATAAGGTGATAACATAAGTAAAATAAAAAATTATCTGCATAAACAAATCCCCCGAAAAATGATTTTTTAATCATTTCCGAGGGATTTTTATGTTTTATCTTATAATATTCGTAAAGCCAGGATTTTCGATTTGCTGCATATCCTGAATACACTCACTTCACAGTTTGTCAACAAGTTTAAGTTTTACACTGATTTCCAATTATTCTACATTCTTAGAGTGTATCCGGTTTCTCCACTTCGTAATCAGACCAGGAAGCAATTGTATCGCTGCCTGAGAAACGTAAAAAAATGTGAGTGATAAATTCCACTTCAGATTCTTTTTCTGCAGAAAAGGCAAAAAAAGACCCGGCAGCTTAACGCCACCAGGTCGTCTTTTACAATATTTCTTATTTATCTCTCCAGATGATTCTTCCTTTGGAAAGATCATACGGAGAAAGTTCGATCGTTACTTTATCTCCCGGGAGAATACGGATAAAATTCATACGGAGCTTGCCACTGATATGTGCAAGTACCACATGTTTGTTTTCCAGTTCCACTTTAAACATCGCATTAGGCAGTTTCTCCAGAACAGTGCCTTCTACTTCGATCACATCTGCTTTTGACATTTTTTACCTCCTATGTCATGACAACAATTGCTGCTTACAGATTCGTAAGCGTCAGAATCTCTGGTTCCCCATCGGTGATGAGGATCGTATTTTCATAATGGGCGGAAAGTGAACCATCCATGGTTACCACTGTCCACTCATCGTCCAGCCATGCCACGTCCGCACGACCAAGGTTGATCATGGGCTCGACGGCCAGGGTCATTCCCGGAAGGAGCTTGATGCCCCTGCGCTTCTGCGGGAAGTTTGGAATCTGCGGATCCTCATGAAGATGAGTTCCGATTCCATGTCCTACAAGGTCACGTACAATACCATAACGGTATTTCGCTGCGTGGGCTCCGATGGCTTTGGAAATATCATTTAAATGATTTCCGGCTTTTGCCATTTTCAGTCCTTCAAAAAAGCACTCTCTTGTAACCTTAATGAGCTGCTGTGCTTCTTTGGATACTTCACCTACCGCATAGGTACGTGCTGCGTCAGAATGGTAGCCCTTATAAATCAGGCCGGCGTCGATCTTAACCAGATCCCCGTCCTGGATGATCTTCTCCTCGGATGGAATTCCATGCACAACCTCATCATTCAGGCTGATGCAGAAAGAAGCCGGAAAACCTCCGTAGTTCAGAAAGTTCGGAATACAGCCCATAGACCGGATCATTTCTTCTCCGATCTTATCAATCTCTTTGGTGCTGACACCCGGTTTGATGTAAGGGATCAAACCGTCATGCACCTTCTCAAGAAGATGGCCTGCTTCTCTCATAAGTTCGATTTCATGCTGTGTCTTAATTGTTACGGACATTCTTATTCTCCTAAGATGTCAACGATCTCCTGGAATACCTCATTCAGATCCCTGGTTCCGTCTACCGTCTTCAAAACACCCTGTGTGGTGTAATAGTCAATCAATGGCTGTGTCTGCTCATGATAAACATTCAGACGCTTCTGAACTGTTTCCGGCTTGTCATCATCACGGAGTACAAGCTTGTCACCACAGGTATCGCAGACCCCCTCTGTCTTCGGTGCTGCAAATACAACGTGATAAGTTGCACCGCATTTCACACATGCACGGCGTCCGCCCATACGTTTCACGATGTTATCATCCGGCACATCCACATCGATCGCATAGTCAATTTTGCTTCCAAGTTTGTTCAGAGCCTCTGTCAGACATTCTGCCTGCGGAATTGTTCTCGGGAAACCATCCAGAACATACCCTTCCCTTGCGTCATCCTGCTGGATTCTGTCAACAACAAGGTCGCAGGTCAGTTCATCCGGAACAAGAAGTCCCTGATCCATGTAAGTTTTTGCTTTGTTTCCAAGCTCGGTACCGTTTTTGATGTTAGCACGGAAAATATCTCCTGTGGAGATGTGCGGAATCCCATATTTCGCCGCAATTTTCTTAGCCTGAGTACCTTTACCTGCCCCCGGTGCACCCAACATAATAATTCTCATAGCATACCCTCCATTTTCCTGTTTTCTGCCTGATTTTCAGACAGTCCTGTTTACAAATCAAGGCTGCGACACTTTCGCACCGCAACCTTCATTTTCAATTAGTTCAGGAAGCCTTTGTAATTACGTACAAGCAGCTGAGATTCCACCTGCTTAACGGTCTCCAGGATAACACCTACGATGATGATGATAGATGTACCGCCGAAGGAAACATCCGCACCGAACACACCGTTGAAGAAGAACGGTATAACGGCCACGATAACAAGACCTACTGCACCTATAAATATAATATAATTCAGGATTTTAGTCAAATAATCTGAAGTCGGTTTTCCCGGACGGATGCCTGGGATAAAACCGCCCTGCTTTTTGATATTATCGGCTACTTCCAACGGATTAAAGGTAATTGATGTATAGAAGTATGCGAAGAATACGCAAAGTACCACATACACGATCAGACCCCAGCTGTACTGGATCTGACTTGGATTACACCAGTTATTGGAGGAAAGTCCTCTTAAGATCTCACTTCCGATGCCCGTTCCGTTTCCTTTGCCAGCGAACTGAGCAATGATCGACGGGAAAGACATGATAGAGGAAGCAAAAATAACCGGGATAACGCCGGCAGTATTTACCTTGAGCGGGATGTTTGTGGACTGACCGCCCATCATTTTACGTCCAACCATCTTTCTGGAATACTGAACCGGAATTCTTCTCTCTGCTCCGTTGAGGATAAGTACGAGCACTACAACAAACAGAATAATCACAGCAATGATGCAGGCTGCAAGCATTCCTTTTGCAATTGTTTTGCCCTTGACGAAGTTCTCATAAAGAAGGGACATATCACTCGGGATCCTGGACACGATATTGATAGTCAGGACGATGGAAATACCATTTCCAATGCCCTTCTCTGTAATACGCTCGCCCAGCCACATAAGCATTGCGGAACCCGCTGTTAAACTTGCAACAACTACGATTCCTTTAAGGAAGCTCATGTTCGGGATCATACCCTGACGTCCAAATCCGATTGCCATGGCAACAGACTCAAACAGAGCAAGACCAACCGTTACATAACGTGTGATTGCTGTAAGCTTTTTTCTTCCTTCTTCTCCGTCACGCTGCATCTCTTCCAGTGCCGGAATGGCAATGGTAAGAAGCTGAATGATAATGGAAGAAGTAATGTAAGGTGTGATGTTCAATGCGAAAATTGACATCTGAGTAAAGGAACCGCCGGTGAACGCATCAAAGAAATTGAATGCGTCACCGGTATTAGATTCAAACCACTGCTTAAAGAAGTCACTGTCGACTCCCGGTACAGGAAGCTGGGATCCGATTCTGATCACGAATATCATCCAGATCAGATAGAGAAGCTTTCTTCTCATTTCCTTTACTTTGAAAACACTCTTAAGAGTCTCAAACATTAGATCACCTCTACTGTACCACCAGCAGCTTCAATTTTTGTTTTTGCAGTCTCGCTGACAGCGTTTACTTTAACATTAAGTTTTTTTGTAAGCTCGCCGTTTCCAAGGATCTTAACACCATCACCGATCTTGGAGATTGCACCGCTTGCAAGTAAGCTGTCAACTGTAACCTCTGCGCCATCCTCAAAACGATTGAGAACGTCTACATTGATTGCGATAATTTCTTTAGAGTTTCTGTTAGTGAAACCTCTCTTAGGAAGACGTCTGTATAAAGGCATCTGACCTCCCTCGAATCCCGGTTTCTTGTGTCCGGAACGAGCAAGCTGTCCTTTATGTCCTTTACCAGCAGTTTTGCCGTTTCCTGAACCATGTCCACGGCCTCTTCTGAAGTTATCGCTATGCTTGGAACCCTCTGCGGGTCTTAAGTTTGATAATTCCATTCTGGCACCTCCTTAATCTTCTACTTTTACCAGGTGCTGCACCTGCTGAATCATTCCTCTGGTTGCAGCGTTGTCTGGCATCTCAACTGTTTTATGCATCTTTGTAAGACCCATAGCTTTTACAGTTTTTTTGTGTTTCGGTACTGCACCGATTGGAGATTTTACCAGTGTAACCTTGATTGTATCTGCCATTTCCATATCCTCCTTAACCCAGAATCTCATCTACAGATTTTCCGCGGAGCTTTGCGACCTCTTCCGGAGTCTTTAACTGGCTCAGGCCTGCGATTGTTGCCAGAACTACGTTCTGTTTATTTCTGGAACCCATACATTTTGTACGGATGTTTTTGATACCTGCAAGCTCGATTACGGCACGTGCCGGGCCACCGGCGATAACTCCAGTACCTTCCGGAGCTCTCTTCAGAAGCATCTCAGCGCTTCCGAATTTTCCGATGAAGTCATGTGTAATGGAATTGTTCTCGTCTCTTGCAACAGTAACAAGCTTCTTCATAGCGTCCTCTTTACCTTTGCGGATCGCCTCCGGAATTTCTGCTGCTTTTCCTAAACCTGCACCAACGTGTCCATTGCCGTCACCTACAACAACTAAAGCTGTGAAACGGAAGTTACGACCACCTTTAACAACCTTGGTAACACGCTTGATTGATACTACTTTATCTTCTAACTCTAACTGACTAGCATCAATAAGATTACGTTTCATGTGTTCTTTTCCTCCTCTTAGAATTTCAGTCCAGCTTCTCTTGCTGCATCTGCCAGTGCTTTAACTTTTCCGTGGTAGATATATCCACCTCTGTCGAAAACAACGCTCTCGATACCAGCCTCAACAGCTTTTTTACCGATCACTGTTCCAACTTTTGCTGCAGCCTGTACATCATCAGTGTTCTCAAGCTCTGCTTTTACGTCCTTCTGGAGAGTAGAAGCGGATACTAAAGTTTTACCAACTGTGTCATCAATAATCTGTGCATAGATGTGCTTGTTGGAACGAAATACTGCCAGACGAGGAGTAGTTGCAGTTCCGTTTAAATGATGACGTAATCTTCTATGCTTCTTTTCGCGAATTTCGCTTCTGGATGCTTTGTTAATCATATTCTCACTCTCCTTAATTATTTCTTACCGGTCTTACCGACTTTACGTCTGATAACTTCGTCAACGTACTTGATTCCCTTGCCCTTGTATGGCTCAGGTCTTCTCTTGTCTCTGATCTCAGCTGCGTACTGGCCAACTTTTTCTTTGCTGATACCAGATACGATGATCTTGTTTCCGTCAACTGTGGACTCAAGACCTTCTGGATCTTCCATCTCTACCGGGTGAGAATATCCGAGGTTAAGTACAAGTTTCTTGCCCTGCTTAGCAGCTCTGTAACCAACACCGTTAACCTCAAGCTCTTTTTTGTATCCTTCGCTTACACCAACAACCATGTTGTGGATAAGGCTTCTTGTTAAGCCGTGAAGGGCTTTGATTCTCTTTAAGTCGTTCGGTCTTGTTACAACTACATGACCGTCTTCAACTTTGATCTCTAACTCTGTCGGGAGTGCTCTCTCAAGTGTTCCCTTAGGTCCTTTTACTGTTACAACGTTTCCATCTGCGACTGTAACCTCAACGCCAGCTGGAATTGCAACCGGAAGTCTTCCGATTCGTGACATAAATTTGTCCTCCTTACTTAGATTGTCGGAGAGGGCCCATGCCCTCTCTGTTTTCAGTTTAAAAGCTATATGACTGCTTCGTTAAGCGGCTTTGGCCTACCAAACGAATGCAAGTACCTCGCCACCAACCTGAAGCTTACGAGCCTCTTTGTCAGTGATAACGCCTTTGTTTGTGGAAAGGATTGCGATACCAAGTCCACCAAGAACCTTCGGAAGCTCATCCTTGCCTGCGTATACACGAAGACCTGGTTTGGAGATTCTCTTAAGTCCTGTGATGATCTTCTGGTTTTTGTCCTCACCATATTTCAGTGTGATGTGAAGAGTTTTAACAACTCCATCCTCAACCAGATCATATTTTGCGATGTATCCCTCATCTACAAGGATGTTTGCGATAGCAATTTTCATCTTGGATGCCGGTACGTCTACAGTGTCATGTTTTGCAGTATTTGCGTTACGGATTCTTGTAAGCATATCTGCGATCGGATCGCTCATTGTCATGTAAGTTTCCTCCTCTTTCTTCAGACTTTACATGTCGTGTGAATATTATTTAAATGATTAAAAAGTTGCTTTCGCCTCGGCCTACCAGGAAGCTTTCTTAACACCCGGGATCTGACCTTTGTATGCCAGCTCACGGAAGCAGATTCTGCAAATTCCGTATTTTCTCAGGTATGCATGTGGACGGCCACAGATTCTGCAGCGAGTATACTCTCTTGTGGAGAATTTAGCTTTACGCTGCTGTTTAATTTTCATTGCTGTCTTAGCCATGAATCTTTTCCTCCTATTTAGCAAATGGCATGTTGAATAATGTCAGTAATTCGCGTGCCTCTTCATCTGTTTTAGCAGTTGTAACGAAGATAACGTCCATTCCTCTTACTTTATCAACCTTATCGTACTCAACCTCTGGGAAGATCAGCTGCTCTTTGATACCAAGAGCATAGTTTCCTCTGCCGTCGAATGCGTTCGGGTTAACACCACGGAAGTCACGTACACGTGGAAGAGCAAGGTTGATAAGACGATCAGCGAACTCATACATCTTCTCGCCTCTCAGAGTAACTTTACATCCGATCGGCATACCCTCTCTGATTTTGAAGTTAGCGACAGATTTTTTAGCTTTTGTAGCGATTGCTTTCTGTCCTGTAACAAGTTCCATATCTGCGATTGCAGCGTCAAGAAGTTTAGCGTTCTCTTTTGCCTCGCCAACACCCATGTTAACAACGATTTTCTCGAGTTTTGGCACTTCCATTACGTTTTTGTATCCGAATTTCTTGGTCATGGCATCCATGATCTCGTTCTTGTAAAGATCTTTTAATCTACTCACCTTTATATGCCTCCTCTCTTAATTAATCGATTGTCTTTCCTGTTGCTTTAGCAACACGAACTTTTTTGTCTCCATCCATCTTGAATCCAACTCTTGTAGCTTTTCCGTCTACAACGAGCATTACGTTGGAGATGTGAAGCGGAGCTTCTTTTGTCACGATTCCACCGTTCTGATTAGCTGCGGACGGTTTAGCGTGCTTTGTAACCATGTTTACGTTCTCAACAACTACTGTGTTGTCTTTTACGTTAACTGCAAGGACCTTTCCGTCCTTACCTTTATCTTTTCCAGCGATTACCTTTACAGTATCACCTTTTTTAATTTTCATAGCTGACATTCGGCACCCTCCTATAATACTTCCGGAGCTAAGGAAACGATCTTCATGAATTTCTTCTCACGAAGCTCTCTGGCAACTGGTCCAAAGATACGTGTTCCTCTCGGAGTTAAGTCATCCTTGATAATTACGGCAGCATTTTCATCGAAACGGATGTAAGATCCGTCTTTACGACGAGCGCCTTTTTTAGTTCTAACAACTACAGCTTTAACAACGTCACCTTTTTTAACAACGCCGCCTGGTGTTGCATCTTTAACCGTAGCAACGATTGTGTCACCGATGTTTGCATATCTTCTTGTAGAGCCGCCCATAACACGAATACAAAGGATTTCTTTTGCACCAGTGTTGTCGGCAACTTTCAGTCTAGTTTCCTGCTGAATCATACTGGTTTCCTCCTTATTTAGCTTTCTCTACGATCTCAACCAGTCTCCATCTCTTGTCCTTGGACAGCGGTCTGGTCTCCATTACCTTAACGGTATCTCCGATGTTGCACTCATTGTTCTCGTCATGAGCTTTTAATTTATATGTTCTCTTCACGATTTTTTTGTAAAGAGGATGTTTTACATGGTCTTCAATTGCAACTACGATGGTCTTATCCATTTTGTCGCTGATAACCTTACCCACGCGGGTTTTTCTCAGATTTCTTTCCACGATTTATGTCCTCCTGTCCTATTTGGAAGCGTTTGCCTGCTCAGTGATTACTGTCTGGATTCTGGCAATATTTTTACGAACCTCTTTGATTCGTCCTGTATTGTCTAACTGGTTTGTTGCATTCTGAAATCTCAGATTGAAAAGCTCTTTTTTAGCAGCTACTAATTCTTCATTCAGTTCTGCAACTGACTTTGCTTTTAAATCTTCCACGAACTTATTAATTTTCACTGTTATCACCGCCTTCTAAGTCTGCACGAGAAACGATTTTACATTTACATGGTAACTTGTGCATTGCAAGACGTAATGCTTCACGGGCAACCTCTTCGGACACGCCTGCAATCTCAAACATAACACGACCTGGTTTTACTACTGCTACCCAGTACTCCAGAGCGCCTTTTCCGGAACCCATTCGAGTCTCAGCTGGTTTAGCTGTTACCGGTTTATCCGGGAAAATCTTAATCCAAACTTTACCGCCACGTTTGATGTAACGGGTCATAGCAACACGGGCTGCCTCGATCTGATTAGATCTGATCCAACATGGCTCAGTAGCAACAAGACCGAAATCACCATAGTTGATAACATTGCCTCTAAGGGCTTTTCCTCTCATGGAGCCACGGAATTGTTTACGACGTTTTACTCTTTTTGGCATTAACATTATTTATCGCTCCCTTCCTTAGTTCCTTTTGTCGGAAGAATCTCACCATTGTAGATCCATGCCTTAACACCAACTTTACCGTATGTGGTGTCTGCTTCCGCAAAGCCATAGTCGATATCTGCACGAAGTGTCTGAAGCGGGATTGTTCCCTCGCTGTAGAACTCTGTACGAGCCATATCAGCTCCGCCGAGACGTCCGGATACGGAAGTCTTGATTCCCTTAGCGCCAGCCTTCATTGTTCTCTGCATTGTGGACTTCATAGCACGTCTGAAGGAAATACGATTCTCAAGCTGAAGAGCAATGTTCTCAGCAACCAGCTGTGCATCTTTGTCCGGTCTCTTAACTTCTTTGATGTCAACGATAAGCTTCTTGTCTGTGTATTTCTGAAGCTCAGCTTTAACTTTCTCGATCTCTGCGCCGCCCTTACCGATTACGATACCAGGTTTTGCTGTGTAGATGATGATCTTAACTCTGTCAGATGCTCTCTCGATCTCGATTTTGGAAACACCTGCGCTGTATAATTTCTTTTTAAGGAATGTTCTGATGTTGTAGTCTTCTACCAGGTAGTCAGCAAACTTGTCTTCTGCATACCATCTGGAATCCCAATCCTTGATAACTCCGACTCTAAGGCCATGCGGATTAACTTTCTGTCCCATGCTTTTCCTCCTTACCTTTCATCAAGCACAACTGTGATATGGCTAGTTCTCTTCTCGATTCTGTAAGCTCTACCCTGTGCTCTCGGCTGAATTCTCTTCATTGTAGGTCCCTTATCTGCATAGCATGCTGCAACATAAAGGTTGTCTGCGTTCATTCCGTTGTTGTTCTCAGCGTTTGCTACTGCTGACTCAAGCAGTTTTTTGATCACGCTGGAAGCGTATCTCGGATTGTATGTCAGGATACCAAGTGCTGTCTGTACATCTTTGCCACGGATCGCATCTAATACGTAGCAGGCTTTCTGAACAGAAATTCTTGCATAAGATAACTTTGCAGACGGCCTTGTCTCTCTATTATTCTCATTTCTGGCTCTCTTTATCTGGCTTCTATGTCCTTTTGCCATCTTAAAGTGCCTCCTTTCTTAAATTCGATATCTAAGTTATCTGCCAGCTGTCTTAAATTGACAGCGGGCAGTTATAAATCTGATGACTAGCGTACTCCGGACTTCTTCTCGTCTTTTCCGTGTCCTCTGTAAGTTCTTGTTGCAACGAACTCACCAAGTTTGTGTCCTACCATATCCTCTGTGATATATACCGGCACATGTTTTCTTCCGTCATGAACAGCGATTGTGTGTCCTACGAAAGACGGGAAGATTGTGGAACGGCGAGACCAAGTTTTGATTACGGATTTATCATTTGCAGCGTTAAGAGCGTCTACTTTTTTAAGTAAGCTCTGGTCTGCAAAAGGTCCTTTTTTCAGTGAACGAGACATGCTTTCTCCTCCTTATTATTTCGATAATGCTTTTCCATCGCGTCTTCTTACGATGTACTTGTTGGACTGTTTGTTTTTCTTTCTGGTCTTCAGGCCGAGAGCAGGTTTGCCCCACGGTGTGCAAGGACCTGGGCGTCCGATACCGGTCTTACCTTCACCACCACCATGTGGATGGTCATTCGGGTTCATTACGGAACCACGAACTGTAGGTCTGATACCCATGTTACGTTTACGTCCGGCTTTACCGATGTTAATAAGGTTGTGATCTCCGTTTCCGATTACACCAACAGTTGCGCGGCATACGATCGGAACCATTCTCATCTCACCGGAAGGAAGACGAAGTGTTGCGTACTTTCCTTCTTTAGCCATGAGCTGTGCGCCGTTTCCTGCAGAACGAACCATCTGTCCGCCTTTTCCAGGATGAAGCTCAATGTTGTGAACCATAGTACCAACCGGGATAAGCTCCAGTGGGAGGCAGTTTCCAACACGAACCTCAGCTTCCGGACCATTGTAAACCTTCTGGCCTACTTTAAGTCCCTCTGGAGCGAGGATGTAAGCTTTCTCGCCATCTGCGTAGCAGATCAGAGCGATGTTAGCTGTTCTGTTCGGATCGTACTCGATTGTTTTAACTGTTGCAGGGATTCCATCTTTTCTTCTCTTGAAGTCGATGATTCTGTATTTTCTTCTGCTTCCGCCACCCTGATGTCTTACAGTGATCTTACCCTGATTGTTACGTCCAGCGTTCTTCTTAAGGGAAGTAACGAGGGATTTCTCTGGTTTTGCAGCTGTAATCTCAGAGAAGTCGGAACCAGTCATATGTCTTCTTGACGGTGTATATGGGTTATAGCTTTTGATTCCCATGATGTTTCTCCTTTCGAATTTGTTCTCGTGCTTTCGTGCACATATTCGGACTTATCTGTTAATTAAAGTCCCTCAAAAATCTCGATATCTTTGCTCTCTTCTGTAAGAGCTACGATAGCTTTTTTAGTCTTAGCAGTTTTTCCAACTACCATTCCACGGCGTTTTTTCTTTCCATCACTGTTGATGGTGTTTACGCTCTTAACTTTTGTTCCCTCGAACATCTTCTCAACAGCCTCTTTGATCTGAGTCTTGTTAGCTTCCGGATGTACAAGGAATGTATATTTCTTCTCACCCATGTCTGCCATGGATTTCTCTGTGATAACCGGACGGATGATTACGTCATAGTACTGAATACTTGCCATTATGCGTATACCTCCTCGATAGATGCAACGGCATCCTTTGTAACAACTACGGTGTTGTGTTTCATAACATCGTATGTGTTGATTGTAGCCGGTGTTGCAGTTTCCACGTCAGCGATGTTTCTTGCGGAAAGAACTACGTTCTGATCGTTGTCAGCTGTGATTACAAGAGCTTTCTCTGCTTTCAGGTTTGTAAGAACCTTCTGCATCTCTTTTGTCTTAACCTCAGCAAGTGCAAGGCTGTCAACAACAACAAGTTTATTATCCTGAACCTTGGATGTCAGAGCGGATTTAAGAGCTGCTCTTCTTTCCTTCTTGTTCATTTTCACTTCATAATCTCTCGGAACCGGAGCGAATACAACACCGCCGCCTGTCCACTGTGGTGCACGGATGGAACCCTGTCTTGCATGACCTGTTCCTTTCTGTCTCCACGGTTTTCTTCCGCCGCCTCTTACCTCAGAACGAGTTTTCGCTTTCTGAGTTCCCTGACGGTTATTTGCAAGCTGACGAACAACTGCAAGATGAACGAGATGCTCATTGATCTCAACGCCGAATACTGCGTCATTCAGCTCCATTGTGCCAACTTCATTGCCTTCCATATTATAAACAGTTACATTAGCCATTCTGATGCTCCTCCTTTCCTATTATAAGGACTTTACTGTCTCTTTGATTGTAACCAAAGATTTCTTAGGTCCTGGAACAGCACCTTTAACTAACAGTAAGTTATTCTCTGTATCTACACGTACGATCTCAAGATTCTGAACAGTTACCTGAACATGTCCCATGTGACCTGGCATATGTTTTCCTTTGAAAACCTTGCTCGGATCGGAGCAAGCGCCGTTGGAACCTGCATGACGATGATATTTAGAACCGTGAGCCATAGGTCCTCTGGACTGGCCATGTCTCTTGATGGCGCCCTGGAAGCCTTTACCTTTGGAAACTGCAGTAGCATCGATATGATCTCCTGCTGCAAAGATATCAGCCTTGATCTCCTGTCCAACCTCATACTCGCCGGCATTGTCAAATCTGAATTCTTTTACAAATCTCTTTACAGCTACACCAGCTTTGTCAAAGTGGCCTTTCTCCGGTTTGTTGACCAGTTTCTCTCTGATCTCGCCGAAGCCAACCTGAACTGATGCGTATCCATCGTTCTCCTCAGTTTTAACCTGAGTTACAACGCAAGGACCTGCCTGTAAAACAGTTACCGGAATTAACATTCCATCTTCATTGAAGATCTGAGTCATTCCGACTTTAGTAGCTAAAATAGCTTTCTGCATTTCTTTCTTCCTCCTTATAGCGGATTACCATTCGGTAATCATATAGTTAATGTCAAATGACATTATTAACGATTTTTCATTTTGATATCGATGTGAACACCAGCCGGCATCTCCAGTCTGGAAAGTGCATCTACTGTTTTCTGAGTTGGTGTCAGGATATCGATAAGTCTCTTATGTGTTCTCTGCTCAAACTGCTCTCTGGAATCTTTGTATTTATGAACAGCTCTTAAGATTGTAACAACCTCTTTCTTAGTAGGAAGCGGAACCGGTCCACTTACCATTGCTCCGTTCTTCTTTACTGTCTCGATGATCTTTGCTGCAGATGCATCAACGAGCTGATGATCATATGCCTTTAATGTGATTCTCATTACCTGATTTGCCATAAAAAAAGTCTCCTCCTATTCGTACTTATATAGCAGTACGACAAGCGGCGACTGTACACATCTCCGTGTGTGTCATGGTATATTTACACACACGCCCATCCCATGATGGTTATTGAACTTTGTACAGTGACTTGTCGTCAGTTTCCTAACTTGACATTCGCTCCACGGAAAACCTGCCAGTGTGGCAGCAACCTCGCGCTTCATAGCTATCAATGTCACAGCAAGGATTAGTATATACGATGATTCTTCAGAATGCAAGCCTTTTTTTAAATTTTTTTGATTTTTTTTAAAAAAGAAGAAAATGGCTCATTTCTGAACCATTTTCTTCTTATATAATAGGTACTTATTTTATTCTTCCATATCGTCCACATCACCACTGATGATATCCGAGTAATCAAACAGTGTAACCTTCGTGATGTCATCCTTAACGATATCCGGTGCATCACCTGCCTTCTTTACGCGGCTTGCAAGCTGCGCTGCGGAATAAGACGGCATCGCAAGGCTTCCAATGGTAACCGGCTCCTCTTCCTCTTCCGGAACCTCTTCGACCTTTCCGGCCGGATGCGGCTTTCTGTTTTCTTCAACCGTACGTTCTGCCATTTCCAGTCTGGAAAGCATATCTGCTTCTTCTGAAGTGGCTGCTGCAATCTCTTTCTTAAGTTCCGCATGAGCCTCACTTGCGGCAGTCTGTGCAGTCTGCTGTATGGCAGCCTTCTTTTTATTCTCCGAATAGTCTGTAACATCCTCTTCGTCAATCTCATCTACGAAACCGCCCGTACGGACCTTACGCTTATCTGCTTTTTTATTTTTGTGTTTTCGTGCCTTTTCTTCCTGAATGATCTCTTTTTCTTCTTCCTTCATTCTTCTGGCACGTGCTTTTTCTTCCTGCTTCAGTTCTTTCCTGGACTTCACATAACCCGGTTCCGGATCGTTCACATCTTCCTCAATATCATCCGGCTCTTTCTTCCAGAGCTCTGCGATCACATACAGGATGATCAGGAACAATACGACCAGACCAAGAATGATCAGGCCTTCAATACTTTCTGTAGCCACCATAAGATATCCCACATAGCCAATGGTAACTACAACTTTCGGAACATAATCTCCAACCTTAATGGTAAAAGTCTTTCCTCCGGAAACGGACTGATCTGTTACTGTTCCGGTTCCCTTGGAGGCATCGAGATTGGTGATCGTATATTTATATGTCTCGGAATCTTTCTGTACAAGGATCGGAGTACCTGCGCTGATCGCAGAACTCTTCTCCGGGATCGCATATGTAACAGATCCGACTGGGAGGTTCGTTGCCTTATCGGATTTATCCACGATCACTGTTCTCACCCCGAAGAACGGCGGAAGAACAAGTCCCAGTACACAGATCAGTGTGCATATCACAACAAAATGTACGATAAATTTCAATACTTTTGACATAGGTAATCTTCCTCTTTCATATTTGTAGGTACTTTGAAGCGGAAAGGGATACAGCGGGAATCGGTCTTCCTTTCCGTCTGTATCCCTTTATATTCCACATCCGCAGGAATCTACCCTTTTCCGCGGACTGCTCTGTCCCAACTGATTACTGGTTGCTTAAATACTGTTCAATGCTCTCCATCGCTGCATTCTCATCATCACCGTTGGCAGACAGTGTAATCTCTTCTCCAGCGTCAAGTCCCAGGGTCATCATTCCCATAATGCTCTTTGCATTGACTCTTTTTTTGCCAATCTCAACATAAATTTCACTGTTAAACTGGCTTGCCACCTGAACAAGCTGTGCTACAGGTCTTGCCTCCAGTCCAGTGGATAAGTTGATAGTGATTGGTTTTTTAATCATAATAGCTCCTCCTTGTTCTCCCGCAGCTCATCTGCGATCTCACTCAGCTTGCGAAGCCGGTGATTCACACCTGATTTGCCCACCTGCGGATTCAACATCATACCTAATTCTTTCAGTGTGGCATCCGGATACTGCAGTCTCAGCCTGGCTATCTGTGCCAGTCCATCGCTTAAGCTCTCAAAGCCGATAGTTCTGCTGATCAGCTGTATATCTTCCACCTGTCTCACTGCCGCATTTACCGTTTTATTGATATTCGCAGCCTCACAGTTCACCTTACGGTTTACCGTGTTACGCATTTCCTTAAGTATCCGGATGTTCTCCAGATCCATAAGGGCTACGTTCGCCTCCATGACTGCCAGCATGTCAACGATCTGCGCGCCTTCCTTCACATAGACCACATATGATTTCTTGCGCACCACAATTTTAGCTTCTACGTGAAAACTGCGGATAATCCCCTGTAATTGTTCTGCTTTCCTGCTGTCCGGACACACGATCTCAAAATGATACCCTTTCTCTGGATCACTGATCGAACCGGACGACAAAAAAGTACCGCGAATAAATGCCCGCTTGCAACAGTTCATCTGAACCACAAGCGAATTATCCATTTCAAGTAAACCGGTTTCGTTATCCACAGAAAGCTTTGTCCCCTGCAGTACTTCCTCTGTTCTGGCAGGATCCGTAACCTCAACAAGATATACCTTACCCCGTTTGAGATGAGATCCTTCCCGGATAACAATCGCTGTCTCTATATTAAAGGTTTTTCGCAATAATGTAAAGCTTTTTCTTGCAACTGCTTCATTTTCTGTCTGGATCCATAGTTTTCTGTTTCCATCCGACATTTTTTCCACACGGCCGCAGCCGCAGAGCAGTGCCGCCAGTTCTGCCACCTGACAGTGCCTGGCCAGACTAAGCTGTCCTGCAAGTTCTTCTTTGACTTTTCCTGAAAATGACATCCCGAACCCTCTTTTACTGTTTCCCTGCCACCCTTTTCATCGCGGCAGTTATTTTTTCAGAAGTCTGTCCTTCTCCGCATCCCTGTGCTCCAGGCGGATGCCGTATTCATCCGATTTGGAAAGCCTGGAAAAAAGTTCTCTGGCAATAGTAACAGAACGATGTTTTCCCCCTGTACATCCGATACCGATCACAAGGCTTGTTTTCCCTTCTTTAATGTAGTTAGGGATCAGAAAACGGATCATATCCTCCAGTTTGTCCGCGAAGGCTTTCGCCGTATCACTGGCCATCACATAATTGAACACTTCATCGTCAAGGCCTGTCAGAGGACGCAGTTCATCCACATAATAGGGATTGGGAAGAAATCGCACATCAAACACAAGATCTGCATCTGCCGGGATTCCATACTTAAAGCCGAAGGAAAGCACAGAGATCATGATATTGCTGAACTCTCTGTCATCCACAAAGATCTTTTCGATTTCCTGGCGAAGCTCCCTGGTAAGCAGATGGCTGGTATCAATGATATAATCCGCACGTTTCCGGAGAAATTTTGTTTTCTCACGTTCCAGGCGGATTCCCTCATCCACTCTCCCTGCTCTTGCCAGCGGGTGGCTTCTTCTGGATTCTTTATAGCGTTTTACAAGGACAGAATCCTCTGCATCCATAAACAGGATCTCGTAATCATACCCGGTCTGCTTCATACGGTCCAGAACTACTTCCAGTTCATCAAGGGCACTTCCGCTTCTGGCATCGATCCCCAGAGCCACATTTCTAACATTTTCGCTCTGCATCTCAGGAAGAAGGGAAGCAAATTTTTCCAGAAGCTGGATTGGAAGATTATCCACGCAGAAATATCCCATATCCTCCAACATTTTAAGTGCAGCTGTTTTTCCTGCTCCTGACACTCCTGTAACGATCACAAAACGCATAGTCTCTCTTCCTTTCCATTTCTTCTTCCGTTATCTGTAAAGCGTACATACGCATTCCTGTTCCCTCTGTTTCATATCCTGGGTATCTGAAAGCCGGGCTACGCTGAGGCTTTTAGGTCTGTGCGATCGGATCCACAGACAAGTAAGTGGTATAATTATTTTGAAAACGATGTACCAGAAATGGTCATCAGGCTTCAAAATCACCCAGGAACTTCACCTCCGGTTCCAGCGTAACTCCATATTTCTTATAAACGATATCCCTGACATTATCCATCAGCGTGCGGACATCCCTGGCAGTTGCACCGCCTGCATTGATCACAAAGCCACAGTGTTTCTCAGAAACCTGTGCACCACCTACCTGATATCCAGCAAGACCGCTGTCCATGATCAGCTTACCTGCAAAATATCCCTCCGGTCTCTTAAAGGTACTTCCAGCACTGGGATACTCCAACGGCTGTTTGGTGGTACGACGGATCGTCAGATCTTTCATGGTCTCACGGATCACTTCCGGATTTCCCTCCTTCAGCTGTAGCTTTGCTTCCAGCACGATATAACCTGCGGTTTTGATGATGCTGGTACGATATCCCAATTCCAGTTTATCTGCCGGAAGGGTAACGATCTCTCCCTCCTCATCCATCACAGTTACCTCTGTGAGAACATCCTTCATCTCGCCGCCATAGGCACCTGCATTCATCACAACCGCACCGCCCATAGTTCCCGGGATCCCGCCTGCAAACTCAAAGCCTGTAAGAGCTGCATTTTTTGCTGCTGCTGCCACCGATGAAAGCAGCGCACCTGCCTGTACGGTGATCTCTGTTCCTTCTACGGTAACGGCAGACATATTTTTGTAGATCTGGATAACCGCGCCACGATAACCGCCGTCTCCTACCAGAAGATTACTTCCGTTTCCGAGGATAAAATAAGGGATCGCACTTTCTTTACAGATTTTTACGATACGCCCCACATCTGTGTCTTTATCCGGCATCAAAAAATAATCCGCCGGACCTCCGATCTTAAAAGTTGTATGACGGCTCATTGCTTCGCCTGTAAAAACACGTTCTTCTCCAAGAAGATCGCAGAACTTTTTTATGATTTCTGAATTCACTTTTTATTTCCTCAGTCTTTCTGTTTTATTTCTGTAAAGCAGACATTACTGTTCCGCCTTGACTCATGCTCATGAACTGGATCTGTCCGTGATCTGCGCTCAATTTCTCATTTGCTGTCAGCTGTGTGAAACGTTTCCGGCTGACAGTATATCCCGCACAACTTCTCCCGCCAGCAGATATCCCGCAGTCCCTGTCACAAAGGAAATATTTCCTTCGGCAGGCTTCTTCACCATAGTTCTTCTCCGTCTGAAAAGCTTTTCTTTTGCCGGTTGTTCTCTGGAATACAGTACTTTGAGTTTACGTATTCCCTGTTTACGCAGTTCTTTTTTTATGATCCTGGCCGCCGGGCATACTGTGGTCCTGCTGATATCCGCAACCTCAAGTCTAGACGGGTCTATCTTGTCCCCGATGTCCAGGCAGGAGATCACAGGCACACGTCCCTCCCTTGCTCTGCTGATCAGAAGCAGTTTTGACGACAGTGTTCCCATTGTATCCACAATATAATCAAAGGAACGCAATTCAAACATTCCCGCAGTCTCCTCATTATAAAAGGTTTCGTAGGTATGCACCAAAATATTCTCATCAATATCCCGGATTCTCTTCTTGGCCGCCTCTACCTTGCTCATTCCCAGAGTAGAATGAAGTGCCAGCACCTGGCTTCCGATATTCGTCAATGTGATCTTTTCATGATCGATCAGTGTCAGACTCCCCACACCGCAGCGCGCAAGTGACTCTGCCACCTGTGATCCGGCTCCGCCAAGACCGAATACTGCAATTTTCGCCCTGCTGAGTTTTTTTACACCTGTATTTCCAACGAGCAATTCCATACGTGAAAAAGCATCCTGCATATCCGTCCTCCTGACACTGTTTTTTCTTTTGATTGAGAAAGACAGCGCCTGTCCGCCGCTGTCTATATTCTTTTTTATTATACTATCTCTGTCCGTAAATGTACAGATATTCTTGTTTTTTAAGATTTTCGCATAAAAAATTTATATTTTCTCATACTATTCCCATACAATCCCACAAGGAGGTTCTGTCCATGCTTCAACAGCTGATTCTGTGCTTTATCGGTTTCTGTGCCGGGATCATCGTTGCAGGAGGTGTCTCCGGACTGCTGATCGGCCTTTCCATTGTTCCCCGCTATGCAGGTATCACGCATACAGCTGACCAGATTTTTCTTTATGAAGATCTGACACTTCTGGGAACAGTTGCCGGAACCGTGGTCACCCTGTTTCCGATCAGAATTCCGCTGGGACCTTTTTTCCTGGCTGTCTGCGGAGTATTTTTCGGAATTTTCCTGGGCGGCTGGATCCTTGCACTGGCAGAAATCGCAAAAGTCTTTCCCGTCTTTGCCAGACGGCTGAAGCTCTCTCAGGGGCTTTCTCCGGTAATAATTTCCATTGCTGCCGGAAAAGCCCTGGGCTCCCTGTTTTATTATGCCATGAGCTGGATGTAATTCTTACTGTCACTCTACCATCTCACGAAAGGATTTTCCATATGCAAAATATCAACAAAAAAAAATATGAACAATATGTCAAGCAGCTTACTCCCACCCACAGTCTGCCGCTGAATATGGCAAAAGCTTTTCTCACAGGCGGACTGATCTGTCTTCTTGGACAGGTTATCTTAAACACAGCACAGGCTCTCGGTGCAGATGCTTCCGATTCCAGAACCTGGTGTTCTGTCATTCTCATTCTCTTAAGCGTCCTTCTCACAGGCTTTGGTATTTATCCCAAAATCGGCAAATTCGGCGGTGCAGGAAGTCTTGTTCCCATTACCGGATTCGCCAACTCAGTGGCTGCATCCGCCATTGAGTTCCGGGCAGAAGGACAGGTTTTCGGCATAGGGTGCAAGATCTTTACTATTGCAGGTCCTGTGATCCTCTACGGCATCTTAAGCGCCTGGGGACTGGGTGTGATCTATTATATCCTGAAGATCCTGGAGGTGATATCATGAGCAAAAATCTCAGACTTGGCGCAGCCAGCATTGCATTTTCACAGCCTTTGTATATCGAAAGCGCCGCATCCATCGTCAGTCAGAAAGAGGCGGACGGTCCTCTTGGAGATCTTTTTGACCTGGTCTGTGAAGATCCCATGTTTGGCTGTGACACCTGGGAATCTGCGGAAAGCACACTGCAGAAAGAAACTGCCACTCAGGCCATAAGCAAAGCCGGACTGAGCTCCGAAGATATCCATCTGATGTTCGCCGGAGATCTTCTCGCTCAGACATCAGCCACCTGTTTCGGCTCCGCTGGACTTGGAATTCCCTTTTACGGTCTTTACGGCGCCTGCTCCACCATAGGGGAAGCACTTTCTCTCGGTTCCCTTGCTCTGACCGCCGGATTCGGCACACGGGTCTTATGTGCCACCTCCAGCCATTTCGCAAGTGCGGAAAAAGAATTTCGTTTTCCCCTGGGATACGGAAACCAGCGGCCGTTTTCTGCCACCTGGACAGTAACCGGAAGCGGTGCCTGTATCCTAAGTACATCTCCTCCCGGAGAAAAAGCTCCTCTGCGCTCCGGCAAAGGCTGTGCTGCTATCACCGGCCTTACTGCCGGCCGTGTGATGGATTACGGTCTCAGGGATTCCATGAACATGGGAGGCTGTATGGCTCCTGCAGCCTGCGATACCATTGCACGAAGCTTTTCGGATTTCGGGCGGACGCCTTCGGATTATGATGCCGTCTTTACCGGGGATCTGGGGATCATCGGGCAGAAAATTCTCCTGGATCTTCTGGAGGAACAAAATATCCGGCTTTCTCCCATTCATAAAGACTGCGGTATCCTGATCTATGACAATCCTTCTCAGGACACCCACTCAGGAGGAAGCGGCTGCGGCTGTTCTGCTGTAGTCCTTGCCTCCTATATCCTTCCGAAGATTGTATCCGGAGAATGGAAGCGGATCCTTTTTGTACCAACAGGAGCGCTTCTTTCCAAAGTAAGCTTTAATGAAGGTGACAGTATTCCGGGTATTGCCCACGGAGTTGTCATCGAGCATATGGAGGTATGAGCATGGATTACTTTAACGCATTCTGGTTCGGCGGCCTTGTCTGTGCCCTGATCCAGATCCTTCTAGACAAGACAAAGCTGATGCCTGGCCGTGTGATGGTACTTCTGGTATGCAGCGGCGCCCTGTTAAGTGCCGTTGGCGTCTACCGGCCGCTGGTGGATTTTGCAGGTGCCGGGGCCTCCGTCCCGCTGATCGGTTTCGGACATGTATTATGGGAGGGTATGAAAAAAGCCATTGAAGAAGACGGCATCCTTGGGCTTTTTACAGGAGGCTTCACTGCCTGTGCTGCCGGAGTTTCCTCCGCCCTGATCTTCTCTTATCTGGCCAGTCTCTTCTTCCGTCCAAAAATGAAAAAATAATATTCCGGGAAAGGAGTTTTTTCTCATGAGTGATACTCTTTATCTGCAGCTGGATCAGAACATTGAAGTCACCAACCCACATGTATATCTTCAGGATATCGCTGCACTTTCCATGAGTGACCCCAAAATCCTCAATCGTCTGCGGGTCATGCCTGTGATCGTTCTGGATGTGAAAAAGCCCGGACGCTATGTGATGTCTGTCTCGGATCTTCTGAAAAAGATCCAGAAGCTGGAACCCTCCATTGATATTTCTCCCATCGGGGAAACGGATTTTATCATCACCTACCGCATCAGCTCTGCCACAGGGAAAATTTTCCGGTATGTGAAAATCCTTTTTGTATGCCTGGTTTCCTTTTTCGGCGCCGCTTTTTCCATTATGACCTTTAATAATGACGTAGATATGGGCAGCCTTTTTAGCCAGTTTTACACTCTTGTTACGGGAAAAAGTTCCTCCGGCTTTACCATCCTGGAGATTTCCTACTCCATCGGGATCGGCCTCGGCGTACTGATCTTCTTTAATCATTTCGGGCATCTGAAGCTAAGCGATGATCCCACACCTATGCAGGTGCAGATGCGGACCTATGAGGATGATGTAAACCGGACACTGATCGAACAGGCTGCACGAACAGAAAATCCAGAAACTGACTCATAACCAGAGCCCACTCTCATATCCGTACAATTCCGCCGCCTGTCGCACAAAAAAAGCTCCCTGCAGATTTCTCTGCAAAGAGCTTTTTTATATAATATGGGTTTACTTTTTTTCTGAAATGATATTTACAGAAGTCCTCCGATGGATAAGAACAGAGGAGCAAATACCAGTGATACAATAGTCATAAGCTTGATCAGGATGTTAATGGAAGGCCCTGATGTATCTTTGAACGGATCGCCGACTGTATCGCCGACAACGGCTGCTTTGTGCGCCTCGCTGCCTTTTCCGCCATGATGACCTGTCTCGATGTATTTTTTTGCATTATCCCATGCACCACCTGCGTTGGACATGAAGATCGCCATCAGTACACCTGTTACAAGAGCACCGGAAAGAAGTCCTCCAAGAGCCTCAACGCCAAGAACAACACCTACGATAACCGGAACAACGACCGCCATGATTCCAGGAAGCATCATTTCGTGAAGAGCTGCTGTTGTGGAGATCGCAACGCATGATTTGTAATCCGGTTTCTCGGTACCCTTCATGATACCCGGTTTCTCACGGAACTGGCGTCTTACTTCCTCGATCATCTTGTAAGCAGCCTTGGAAACGGATTCCATTGTGAAGGCCGAGAAGAGGAATGTAAGCATACCACCGATAAAGATACCGATCGTAACACGAGGAGCAAGGATATTGATCGCATCCAGATTTACTGCATTCGCATAAGATACAAACAGAGCAAGCGCTGTAAGAGCTGCGGAACCGATCGCGAAGCCTTTACCCATAGCTGCTGTTGTGTTACCTACAGAATCAAGCTTATCTGTGATCTCACGAACTGACTCATCCAGACCTGACATCTCTGCAATACCACCGGCATTGTCAGCGATGGGTCCATACGCGTCAACGGCAACTGTGATTCCTGTTGTGGAAAGCATACCAACTGCTGCAAGAGCGATTCCGTATAATCCATCCACACCGTATGCTACAAAAATACCAACACAGATCAGCAGGATTGGGAATGCTGTAGATTTCATACCTACTGCGATACCACTGATGATAGTTGTAGCTGCACCTGTCTCAGACTGCTCGCCGATTCCCTGAACCGGTTTGTAATCTGCAGATGTGTAATACTCTGTAATGTTTCCGATGATGACACCGACAACAAGACCTGCGATCACAGCAATGGCTGCCTTCATGTCTCCGAAGAGAGTCTTGCTGAGGATCAGGGACACGATGATAACAAGTGCTGCAGATACATAGCTTCCTCTTGTGAGGGCTTTCTGCGGATTGGAATTATCATCACCTTTTACAAAGAATGTTGCAATGATGGATGCGATCAGTCCACAGCCTGCAATAGCCAGCGGATAAAGAACACCGGAAACTGCTCCGGCTACCGCACCAAGTGTAAGGGCAGATACCAGAGATCCTACATAGGACTCAAAAAGGTCTGCACCCATACCGGCAACATCACCTACGTTATCACCTACGTTATCTGCGATAACAGCCGGGTTACGAGGGTCATCCTCCGGGATTCCTGCCTCAACCTTACCTACAAGGTCAGCTCCTACGTCAGCTGCTTTTGTATAGATTCCACCACCAACACGTGCAAACAGTGCGATGGAAGAAGCACCAAGGCTGAATCCAGAAAGTACGTCAACGTTCTTTGTGATGATATACACAACGCTGACACCCAGTGCACCAAGACCTGCAACACACATACCCATAACAGCACCGCCGGAGAATGCAATGGAAAGAGCCTTGTTCATTCCTCCCTCTTTTGCTGCATTTGCTGTTCTTACATTAGCCTTTGTTGCAACGGTCATACCGCAGTATCCTGCGATTGTTGAAAACAGAGCACCTACTACGAAGCAGATTGCTGTTACCCAGCTTCCAACTCCGATTCCGATCAGTACAAAAAGTACGGCTACAAAAATAACCAGGATCTTGTACTCTGCTGTTAAGAAGGCGCGGGCACCTTCTGCGATCGCACCTGCGATCTCCTTCATTCTGTCTGTTCCTGCATCCTGCTTGCTGACCTTCGCTGCAAGGTATGCTGCGAACAGAAGTGCCAGTACTGCTGCCACCGGCACCAAATACATGTAGTTTTCCACTCTTTTTACCTCCGTTCATGTATTGTTAATACTTTATCACATTATTTTGCATATTTCAAATAGAATTTTCACTTAGTTTTTTGTTAATATTGTGATATAATAAAAATTTATATAAATGGGATAAAAATTTTTTATATTATTGCTCGCATTTTTTCAGTTTCAGACAGCTTATATAATAGGAAGTTTTTTATATCTCTATTTGGACAAAATTTCCATTTTTCTTTCCAGAAGATTTTTTTCCAATAATTGTTTTTCTGCATTTTCGAATCCAATTCGTTCTATAGTCTCGGCAAAACGTTCTCCCTTTAATCCCTGGTCCTTAAAAAGCAGGATTGCCTTCTCAATAACATCAAGTGCCTCTTCCTCCGACGTAAAGATCCGGTTCAGGGCCTTTCCATGAGAAATTTTCTTTCCCCAGCGTCCACCGATATAGATCTTGAATCCGTAGATACCGTCCGGAATGGAGTGGAACGGACATTTTCCCACACATCTTCCGCAGTGTCTGCAAAGCTCCTCATCGATGTGCAGCTTCCCGTCAACGACCTTCGCCACTTTATTCGGACATGCAGCTTCAATGGCACATTTTTTGCAGCCCTTGCAGGCCTCGCTGTCAAAGTGCGGGATCCTCTGTCCGATGATCCCCACATCATTCAGATTTGGTTTCACACAGTTATTCGGGCATCCGCCTACTGCGATCTTAAATTTATGCGGCAGTGCAACCTGACGGTAGCCTTTATAGAATCTCCGGAAAATCTCTTCTGAAATTGCATAGGAATCCAGAAGTCCATACTGACAGGTGGTTCCCTTGCAGGATACTACCGGTCGGACCTTTGCTCCTGTTCCTCCTGTCTCCAGACCTTCCTTCGCAATAAATTCCTGAAACTCTTCGATCTTTTCGTAGGGGATTCCCTGGATCTCCACGGAAAGCCTGGTCGTGTAGGTAAGATTTCCGTTGCCGAATTTCTCTGCTGCTTCCGCCATACATCTGTGCTGTGCCGCTGTCACCTTTCCGTTTACAGTGATCACCCGTGCAGAAAATTCATCGGTTCCCCGGTTATTTAAAAAACCCTGCCCCTTCAGTCTTTTCTCTTCCTCTTTGCTTACAGTTAATGCTGACATATTTCCTCCTCCTGGTCTCACCGGCATTCCGATACTTTCCCACGGTATCGTTGCCCTGTATTTTGCAATGTTGAAATCGTTTTCACGTACTTCCTACTATACCACTTGAAGATGTATTTGAGAAATGATATTATTTTATAAAAATGATAGGTTTTACCTATATACCAATTTACAATAAAAGGAGATTCCATATGACCATCCGCCATCTCACTGTTTTTGCGGCCGTTGCGGAACAGGGCTCCATGAGTGCTGCTGCCAAACATCTTTATCTTTCCCAGCCAACAGTCAGTCAGGCCGTCCGTGAGCTGGAAGCTCATTATAACGGCCTTCTCTTTGAACGTCTTGGGAAAAAGCTTTATCTCACAGAACGGGGAAAGCTTCTTCTTCCCCATGCCCGTGAAATGATCCGCCAGTTTCAGCAGCTGGAAGAGCTGATGCAGAACCAGGGACAGTCTTCCACCCTGAAGCTTGGCTCCACCCTCACTGTGGGAACCTGCCTGACCCCATCCATTATCCTGGATCTGCAGAAAAAAATCCCGGGCCTTGACGTTTACTCCTTTGTCACCAACACGCAAAATATCGAACAGAAGCTTCTGCGTTCTGAGCTGGACGCTGCTGTGGTAGAAGGTGAGATCCATTCCCCGGACCTTGTCGTTCTTCCCATCATCGACGACTGTCTGGTCCTTGCCGCCGGAAAAAAGCATCCGTTTTACCGCAGAGGACGCATCCATGTCCAGGAGCTGAACAACCAGAAATTTGCAGTCCGGGAATATGGAAGCGGTACCAGACAGCTTTTTGAGGATTACACCCTTCGCCATGATCTGAAGATCCGAACTGCCTGGGAAGCCAACAGTCCGCGGGCACTGCTGAACGCAGTGCTGTATAACCAGATGCTCTCTGTTATGTCCATCCGTCTTATGCATCATGAGATCCGTCACCGTTCAGTCCGGGTCTTCTGCAACGAAGCAGGGGAATGGAACCGGAAATTCAAGCTGGTCTATCACAAGAATAAGTTTCTTACCCCTGCTATCTTTGAGCTGGAAAAGATCCTTCACACCTATCAGCAGCTGGAAGTGCCCTCTGTCATGGGTGTTCTGGAGCAGGAATAAGCAGGGGACTCACCTGATCCAGTAAAAAAACGGCCGCACATATCGCTTTTACGATATGTACAGCCGTTTTTCGTTTTTTCTCACCCGACAGGGTCGGATCTTTTTTTGAACCGGATATTTAGTTTGATTCGTTGAACACGTTTTTATCCAGTGCACCGTTCTGGTGTGCAACGATGGTTGTGCAGACTGCATCACCGGTAATGTTAACTGCTGTTCTGGTCATATCCAGGATACGGTCAATACCCATGATCAGACCAATTGCCTCAACCGGAAGTCCTACAGAGTTAAATACCATGGTCAGGGTAACAAGACCAACACTTGGTACACCGGCAGTTCCTACGGAAGCAAGGGTTGCAGTTCCGATAACCGTCACATAATCCATCGGACTTAAGTGGATACCAAAAGCCTGTGCCGCAAATACTACGGCAACACCCTGCATGATAGAGGTACCGTCCATGTTGATGGTAGCTCCAAGAGGAATGGTGAATGAAGAAATCTTCTTGGAAACACCCACTTTTTTGGACAGGGTATCAATGGACATCGGGATCGTGGCATTGGATGTAGCTGTTGAGAATGCAAATGCCATAACCGGGAAAAATTTCTTGATGAATTTTATCGGATTCAGTCCTGTGAAGATCTTCAGCAGGATCTGGTATACGCCGAAGCACTGGATCGCCAGTGCAAGGAGAACACCGATCATATATTTTGCCAGCGGGATAAACGCGCTGAAACCGATGTTTGCAAAGGTTCTGCTGATAAGGCAGAATACACCGATCGGTGCAAGTGCCATGATCATCATGGTCATCTCCATCATGATGTCATTGAACTGGCTGAAAAAGTTCGCTACTGTCTCTGCGCGCTCTCCCATTTTCGCAAGGATCACACCCACGATCAGGGCAAATACGATAACCTGAAGCATGGTTCCGCTTGCCAGGGAATTGATCGGATTGTCCGGAATGATATTCAGGATGGTATCCGTAAGAGAGGTCGCCTCCATAGTCTCCACAGAGGAAGCGGAGGACTGAATAGAGCTCATATCAAGTCCCACACCCGGATTGATCAGATTACCTACCGTCAGAGCAACCGAAACAGCCAGAGCTGTAGTCGCCAGATAAAATACCAGTGTTCTCACACCTACGGTTCCAAGCTTCTTGGTATCACCGATGGACATACTTCCGCAGACAAGGGAACAGAATACCAACGGTACAACCAGCATTTTCATCAGACGGATAAATCCCTGTCCGATCACATAAAGGATTCCCTCCACGATCACATCTTTCTTGAAGCTGCTGTCAGGAACCAGGTAACAGAGAATGATTCCCAGTATCGCACCTGCGATCAGCGCCACAAAGATCTTCGTGGTAAGGCCCATTTTCTTTTTCTGCTGTGTTTTCTCTTTTATATTTTTCTCTTTCATTCTAGTCCTCCGCTCTTTCATCCATATATTCTTTCAGCGATGCTTTCCAGTCCGGCATGTCATACACTTCAATAATACGGAGGATAAAATTATCAAGGACGGCATATGGCGGTCTGACAGAAGAAAGATCTGACTGCTCTGTCGGCACGGATCTCAGTTCGATCTCCTTTCCTGCAAGGCGAAGAATCTCGGTTGCAAACTCATAACGGTTGCATACACCGCTGCAGGTTACGTGATAAGTTCCATATTCGTTGGTATCGATAAGATACAGGATCATTCTTGCCAGATCCTTGGCGCTGGTCGGTGATCCGAACTGATCCGAAGCAACGGAAAGCGCCTGGCCTTTTTCTGCTGTCTCCAGCACACGGTTTACAAAATTGTTTCCGCCTTTTCCGTATACCCAGTTGCTTCGGATAATGAAATGTTTGTGTGTAAACTCTTTTACATAGTTCTCTCCGGCTCTCTTGGAACGGCCGTAAACAGTCAGCGGATTGGTATCGTCAAACTCTGTATACGGTTTTTTGCTCTTTCCGTCGAAAACATCATCTGTGGAAAGCTGGACGATCTTTGCCCCGCATTTTCTTGCCACGATGCTTAAGTTTCTTGCTCCCAGTGCGTTGACACGGTATGCATGTTCCGGATTCTTCTCACACTCATCGGTATCTGTGATACCGGTGCAGTTGATGATCACATCCGGACGGTTAATGGAACCGAAGTTGATCACTTCATCTGTGTCTGTGATATCCAGCTCATCAAGATCTGTGTTCAGAGTCTCGATCTGCATTGGATCCAGAACATCATTCAGTGCCCGTCCGATCTGTCCGTTGGCACCTGCGATCCATACTTTTAACATCTTTCTACCTCCCTGGTGTAATATGTGTGATATATAAAATAAAGAGACATTGATTTAGATCAAAACCAATGCCCCTTTAACCTATATACTGAAATATATTTTATCAATATCACAAAAAACTGTCAAGAAAAAAGCCCCTGTTTCCATAAGGTTCCTGCTGCTGATGTTACTGCCCACCAGCAGTATTTCCTCAAGATGTTTTTGTGAACAGAATTTACAGAAATCCTGAGGATCGGGAGTTCCATAACTCCCGATTTTGTATTGTAAATTCTGTCCCATGAATTATAATCTAAACAGGAGATCATCTAAAAACACATACAAAGGAGAAACTTATGAAAAAGCTAAAAAAATTAACATCTCTGCTATTTCTGTTCTGCTGTCTTTGCTTCTGTCTGATCCTGTTTCCACAGACAGCCCGGGCAGGCTCTCTTACGCCAACCGCACAGGACAATCTCAATGTCAGGTTACGCCGTACCTCTGATCTTATTCCTGTTTCCGGCGGATACATGAGGGTCTTCCACCAGAAAAATTCTGTCGGCGTTGAATATTACGATAATGATCTGAAGATCAGAAGCAAGCGCAAGATCAACATGGAGCTTCCACTGTGGGGTGGCTTTTATGCCGGATCTGACGGATATTATCTGGTAGAAGGCCAGACAAACAACCAAGAAAACGATTCCGCTGAGGTCATCCGCGTTATCCGCTACGATACAAACTGGAACCGGAACGGTGCAGCAGCAATTACCAGTAACCCGGAGCTTTTTGGCGGTGAGGTCCGCACGCCCTTTGACTATGGCTGTGTGGAAATGACAGAAAGCAACGGTAAGCTCTATGTTGTTACCGGTCACGAAGGATATGTGGATTCCTCTGTCGGTCAGGGACATCAGGGCTTCCTTATGGTCGAGATCGACCAGGCAACCATGAAAGGAAAGATCGTTTCCTGCGATCTGTGGCATTCCTTTGCACAGTATATCAAATCACAAGGTTCTTATCTCTACGTACTGGAGCAGAGTGAGGGTTCACGATGTACAATTCTTTCCAGATACGACAGCACTACACTTGCCAGCACCACCATAGAGCTTTTGCCATACGGAGGCTCACATACTTCTGTGTGGGCACTGGCCTGCTACGCAAGCGTTGACGGCATGGCTGTTTCCTCTGACAGTGTATTATGCGTTGGCACTTCCATCGATCAGTCCAAATATGATAAGGTATCTGAAAACACGCCTCATAACCTTTATCTTTCCGTCACACCAATGTCTGACTTTTCCGAAAAAGCAACCATTACCAGGAAGCTTACCAACTTTACAGGCGGAGGAAAAAGCTTTGCGGGCGTAAAGATCACCAAAATAAATGACAACCGTTTTATGATTTCCTGGGAAGAATACGTCTCCGACGATAACAAGAAAAACTCTTCCGCTAACGATCCGCTCTCTTCCAGCACCCTTCATTATCTTTTTGTGGACGGAAAGGGAAAGAGTCTCAGCAAAGAGTTTACAACAGCTGCTCCGATTTCTGACTGTCAGCCTGTGGTAAAGGATTCCAGGGTCGTTTATTATGCTTCAAACTCCAACACCTTGAACTTTTATTCCATTAATTCCGACAACGGAAAAGCTGACAAAAAAACTTACCATATCGCAGGTGACAACGCAACCTGGAATTTCAAAAACGGTATCCTTACGATCTCCGGCTACGGACCACTTTCTATTTCCACAGAGGAAAACCACCGATACCCGGTCTCTTCAACAAAAGGCTGGTTTATCTTCTCCAACGATTCCTCCTGGAAAGCTATCAAAAACCAGATCAGAAAGGTAATAATAAAGCCTGGGATCACAAGTATTTCCGAAAGGGCCTTTGTTTGTCTTCCTGAGCTGAAAGAAGTGGACATCCAGAAAGGGGTCACAAAGATCGGAAAAGAAGCTTTCGCCTACTGTGACAAGCTATCCAGGATCAACATACCTGATACTGTTAAAAGCATTGGAACGGATGCTGTGTGGGGCGGCTACGGGTATGTCAACTCTCATGCATATTTTTGCAAGATCCATGCTCCGTACGGCTCTTACGCAGTTACATATGCCAAGAAAAACAATATCAGCTATGCATGCAATATTTCCGATGCAGCTGTAACAGGGATCAAAAAAACATATACCTATACAGGCTCTGACATAAAGCCCGTTCCAACCGTAACTCTTGGAAAAGCAAAGCTTTCTGGCATCAATGATTATCATGTGACATACCAGAACAATAAAAAAGCAGGAACTGCTACCCTGAAGATCATCGGTGATTACCATTTCTACGGAACCATCACCTTAAATTTCCAGATCACTCCTGCAGCCACACCAAAGCCACAGACTGCAAAAACATTCCGGGATGCTTATAATGTCTACACAGTCAATACCACCGGGACTTCCGTAGCACTGAAGGGACCACGTTCACGCAATACTGTCACTGCAAAGATTCCGGCCACTGTCAAAGCTAACGGAAAAACCTACAAAGTCACAGCCATTGCAGCCAATGCCTTCAAAAACTGTAAAAACCTGAAACAGGTAACGATTTCAGGAAATATCACAAGCATAGGTGCCGGAGCCTTCCAGGGATGCACAAGTCTTCGTACTGTAAAAATCGGTTCCCGAGTTTCTGCGATCGGCACAAAAGCTTTCTGTGACTGTAAGGCCCTTACCTCTGTCACCATACAGACAGGACGTCTTACTTCCAAAAGCTCAGGTAAATATATCTTCACAAGAGCAGGTCAGAATAATTACAAAAAACTGACTGTAAAGGTTCCGGCAAGCAGACTTTCCTCTTACAAAAAGCTGTTTCAGAGCCAGGGTCTGTCCACACAGGCCAGGGTTATCAAATAGTCAGGATCGTACCTTGCATTTCCACGCCCCTTATGCTATACTCAGTTTCGCTGCAAAAGCCCGCAAAAACCAAGGTCGTACAGGGCTTACAAGGCGGTCACCGCCTATAAATGTGCCGAGTGTTCGTGACCTTCCACTCGTAAAACAAAACTAAAGGAGAATAAAAAACATGAAAAACAAAGGTACTCATTTTCTGGTACAGGGAGCTGCCATTGCAGCTGTATATGTTGTCCTGACACTGGTATTCGCGCCACTTAGCTTCGGTGAAGTTCAGATCCGGTTTTCCGAGGCGCTGACCGTGCTTCCGTTCTTCACACCGGCTGCCATCCCGGGACTGTTCGTGGGATGTATCATTGCCAATCTTCTTGGCGGTGCGATTCCAGTTGACATCATTTTCGGAAGCATTGCCACACTTATCGGTGCATTCTTTACCTACAAGCTTCGCAATACAGGCAAATGGACAGCCCCGATCCCGCCGATCGTTTCCAACATTGTGATCGTTCCTCTTGTGCTTCGTTACGGATATGGCATTAACCTTCCTATCCCGTTTATGATGCTCACAGTAGGAGCCGGCGAATTTATCTCAGCCGGTGTGATCGGTATGATCCTTCTTGGAGCACTTTCCAAATACAAAAATGTACTTTTTCATAAAAAAGCAGCAGTCTGACTAAATCTGCTGCCCACAAAAAGGAGCCATGAGAAAACAGCAGCATTTCTCATGGCTCTCTTTTATTTTTTCTCTGCGGATTCCTGCAGACTGCGCAGGATCCTCTTTTCCATTCTGGATACCTGTACCTGGGATACGCCAAGCTCATGGGCGATCTCCATCTGGGTCATGTTCTGAAAATACCGCATATAGATCAACCTCCGCTCCTTTGCCTCCAGAGTCCCCAGTATCTCTTCCAGAAAAATCCTGTCCAGTACTTTTTCCTGCCGATTTTCTTTTTCCGGAAGCTTGTCCATCAGAGAAATCTCCGTTCCCTCACCCTGATAGATCGTTTTGTGAAGAGATTCCACCTCTGCACCGGATTCCATGGTCATTACCAGTTCTTCTATGGAAATTCCCATTTCCTCTGCCATTTCTCCCGTCGTAGGTTCCCGCTCCAGCCGGCGTGTCAGTGCTTCTCTCACCTGATAGATCCTGTAGTGGTTTTCCTTCAGAGAACGGCTTACCTTCAGTATCCCGTCGTCCCTGAGATAACGTTTGATCTCTCCGATGATCATGGGAACGGCATAGGTGGAAAATTTCACATCATAGGACATGTCAAACTTATCTACAGCTTTCAGAAGTCCGATGCTGCCGATCTGGAACAGATCCTCCATCTCCACCCCTCGTCCCAGAAAACGCTTTGCCACACTGTATATCAGTCCTGTATTTTCCTCAAACAAAAGATCTCTTGCCGCTTTATCCCCCTGGTGTGCACGCCCGATGAGGACAAGAGTACGATCCATAGTTACCTCCTGATGATCTTTTTCATGTGCACTGTAGTTCCACGGCCAACCTCCGATTCCACCTGAAGCTCATCCATAAACGCCTCCATGAATGTAAACCCCATACCGGAGCGGTCTTTATCAGCCTTTGTGGTAAACAGAGGCTCCATGGCTTTTTTGATATCCGGGATCCCGGCTCCGTGATCTGTCACATCTACCTGAAGCTCCTGCCCCCGGAGACGACATTCTACCCGGATCTTATGTATCTCCCCTTCATACCCGTGTATGATGCAGTTGGTCACTGCCTCCGATACTGCGGTCTTCAGATCCGAAATTTCCTCCAGCGTAGGATTCAGCTGTGTGCAGAATGAAGCCACAGCAACTCTTGCCAGTGCTTCATTTACCGGTCTGCTGTCAAAAATGATCGTCATTTCATTTGTGTTTTCCATCATAAACACCCTCCTGTTCACCTGCCGATTTTTTAATTCCACAGATTTCAATATATTTTCCCACTCCGGATAGCCGCAGAAGCTTTGCAATATGACTGTTCACATTGACAACCTGCACACATTTCCCCCTCATGCCAAGTGCCCGGTACCTACCCATCAGCAGACCGATCCCGGAACTGTCCATAAAAACGGTCTCTGAGAAATCAAAAATCATATTTTTTATATAGTTATGTCCAATAATTCGGTCTGAATCTCTCCGAATCTCATCAGAAGCCGGATGATCCAGTTCCGCCGGAAGATGTACAGTCAGCACGGTTCCGGATTTTTCAAAACCTGATGTCATTCTATCATTCCCCCATTTTTGATTTTTTATTCCATTTCTCATGACCAAAGGGTAAAAAAAGAGGAATGCGCCAACGCACATTCCCCTTATCCGAGGTTTCTCCTCTGTATGAGTTATGATCTTTTTTATTCTGTATAACCTCCATCGTAAGAGGAATCCTCATCTCCTCCGTCACTGTAGCTGCTGTCTTCTCCGGAATCTCCGTCAGAGCTCTGTGCATCTTCTCCCGCCGAAGCTGCGGCATCCGCTCCAGCTTCAGCTGTTCCATCTGTGCTGCTGTCAGCACTGGACGTTCCGCCAGAAGCTCCGCTCTCGATCCCGCTTACACCGGTCTTTCCGCTGATAGTACTGTAAATCCCCTTTGCAGAATCTGACAGTGTATCCACATATACCTTCTGTAGTTCCAGCGCCGCTGTATCCAAATCCTCCTGCTGCATGGCAGTATATGCATTAAACAAAGCCTCATAGCTCTGACTGCGTTTCTGCTCTTCCTCTGCCTGCTTGGCAACTGCATCTGCCGTATCACTGGACTGGGCAGCTTCTCCCTGAGCTTTGGTAAGCTCCACGCTCTGGCTGGAAAGAGAATCACTGTACTGTATGATCTGCTGATTGGCCTGCCTGTAAATATCCTGTTTCACAGCCGGCAGTACAAGGAGCCAGAATGCTGCCGCCCCTGCCGCAAATCCAAGTACCGTGGTAAAGAAAAGTGATATCTTTGATCTTTCTTTATAAGACGACGGCCTTACAACGATTTCTCCTGAAATATTATCATTCTCATTTTTTTCATTTCCAAACAAGCCCTTACGCCGTTTTTCCATCTTTGTGGTAACACCCGTCTGCTCGTCAACTTCACGCAGGAAACGAAGTGTGGTGGTATTGGTCTTGTCGATCCTGGCTGCTTTTTTCAGGGTTCTTCTCGCCTTATTCCACTCCTGATTCTTCATCTGGATCAGAGCAAGAAGATGATACCCCTTGATCAGCTTGGGATTCTGGGACAGGATCTTTTTCAGGCGGATGGCCGCCATATCCTCATGGCCTTCCCTACACATGGCAAGGGCATTGTTATATTTCTTGATGCTTTCGTTGATTGTTTCCAGTTTGTTCTGGTTTGCCTGAAGCCTGGCAATATATTCTGAAGCCAGATTTCGGTTCTTCTGGATATTCTTGCTGATGACCCACTCACTCAGTGCGGCAACCACCTCACCGGTCTCAAAATATACAAGACCAAGAAGATTTCTTGCACGGATATTCCGTTTGTCATAAGCAAGACTTTGCTTCAGACAGCTGATCGCCCCGGACAGATCCCGGATGCTGGCTTTTTCCAGCCCCTGATTATAATAAAGCTTGGAAAGATAATCCACCTTCTTCTGGATCAGTACATTGGCTCCACAGTGCGGACAATAATCCAGATCTGTATCCGTCAGGAACGCTCCACAGTTTATGCAGTTCATCCACTTCTCCTTATCTTACACGTCTGTTGCTCTTGACCTCACGCAGCATCTCCTGGAGTACATCCATGATATCTGTGATCTCCCGGTCATAAATGACACCTTCTACATCTGCCACATCCAGACATGGTTCAAATTTCTTCAGTTCCTCTTCGTAATCGATCATAATTTTTTCCTCCTGATCACAGCCTTGATCTCACCGACCAGATAAAGGGATCCTACACAGAACAGCATTCCATCCTCACCTTTTTCCTTTACTGCCCGTTCAAAAGCTGCTGGAACATCCTCTATTGCTTCCACTTCCGGCACTCCGTCTTCACGGAAGATCTCCGCAAGCTCTTCTACCGGAACTTTGCGGTATCCGCCTACCTGTGTGACGATCACATGTCGAAAACGGATCCTGCTACAGATCGTGCGGATCATATCCGTATAGTCCTTGTCATCCACTGCGGAAAACAGCAGAGTCAGAGGAAATTCCTTCTGGAAATGTTCTGCTGTCTCTACAAACTTCTCAACACCGTCTTCGTTATGTGCGCCATCCACGATCACACCCGGAAGAACCGTTTCCATCCTTCCCTGCCAGCGTGTTTTTGCCATACCAGCTTTCAGAGCCTCCAGAGATACCGGAATCTGATCTTCCAGTACCTGAATGGTTTTCACCGCAAGAGCTGCATTCATAACCTGATAACGGGCGATAAACGGTATATCAAATACGGTATCGCCATATGTCTCGTCCTTAAGAGAAAATCGGATTCCGTCCTTTGTGATCTTATGGATCTCTGTGTCTTCCCGTTTCAGCTCATAATATGGACATCCCAGCTTCTCTGCATGCTCACGCATCACTCCGGCCGCATCCGAATCATTTCCATCGTAGATCACCGGAACCCCCGGCACCATGATCCCTGCCTTCTCTCCTGCGATCTCGGAAACTGTATTTCCAAGATACTGCATATGATCGAGGCTGATGGATGTGATCACACAGGCTGCCGGATCCTCCACAGCAGTGGTTGCATCCAGACGTCCGCCAAGACCGGTCTCCAGTGTTACATAGTCCACGCCGGCTTCTGCAAAGATCACCATTCCCATCAGAAGGAGTGTCTCAAAATAGGTGGGATGATAGCTTCCCTCCGCAACCAGCTCATCGGAAAGCTTTTTAACTTTTTCAAAAGCACGAAGGAAAGTATCGTCATCGATCACTTCCTCGTTGATCTGAAAACGCTCGTTGATCTCCACCAGATGAGGAGATGTAAAAAGTCCGCAGGAATATCCAGCTTCCCGAAGGACCGATGTGATAAAAGCACAGGTACTTCCCTTTCCGTTGGTTCCTGCCACATGGATCACACGGAATTTCCTCTGCGGATCTCCAAGTCTTCTTAAGCATTCTCTGGTATGGTCTAGGCTATTCTTAGTAGTAAATCTCGGTATATCTTCAATATACGCAACTGCTTCTTCGTAATTCATAAAAAAAACCATCACTTATCTATAATGTATTCGTAAAGAACTTTTGGGGAGAAAAACTTCTCCCCTCCTGTTCGTTACGATACCATTATATAATAGTGGTGGAAGATGTCCAGTCCTAATCGTAATATTTTATCCGACATTTTTTGTATCGGAGTATCTTTTCTATGCCATTTACTGGTTGTCTGTACTGTTTTCTTCACCGGAATCTTCTGTGGATTCCGTTTCTGACGCTGTATCCGTTTCCTCCATTGACCCTGTATCAGAACTGCTCTTTTCACTGTCAAGCTTCCACTTGCTGTCAGCGAGCAGCGCATAGACCGCCCGGTCATGGCTCTTTGTCATGGCCTTTCTTGTGGAACTGTTGCTTCGCTGCACTACCGAGAGCCGGTCAAAATCATCCAGTTCCTTTCCGGTAATGATCAGCTTGGTAGGATTCACGTAAACCGTATCGTACCATTCTCCGTTGATCTTCACCTGGCTGGACGGCGTAAAGTTTGTCCCCTGGATATAATAGGTGTGATCCGTCTCAGACACAACCTGAATGGAATCCAGCGTGGTATCATAGATTCCCATACGCATCTTTGTCCGCTCAAAAGGATTCGCTCCGTCATATGTATACTGCTTTCCGTAGAGAAGATCGTACTGCAGGGTCTCCAGATCCACCTGATAATTTTTGGTGTTTCTTCTTGCCTGATGATACTTGAAAACATTTCCCTCATGGATACCTACACGGTCCATAACCTCTGCTGCCATCTGGTATGCCGCAAGATTTTCTTTCTTTTTCTTAAGTCCGAAATTATCCCACATCACATACTCTGTCTGGAACAGATATTTATTCTCCACATCCTCCACGGTCAGTCCCATGGTCGGCAGATGATCACCATACATGACCAGTACCACATCTTCCGGATAATCTGCCAGCCTGTCAGTCAGCTCTTTGACAAAATTATCCATCTCATGGATCTGATTTACATAATACTCCCACTTATTGTTCAGATCGTCAGTAGGTGCCCCGGAAACTGTAATCTCCGGATTTTCCAGTACCGGTTCTGAAGGATAATCTCCATGTCCCTGTACGGAAATAGTATATACATAATCAGGCCCTTCTGTGGAATCCAGACACTTGACGATCTCATCGGTGAGGACACTGTCCTTGGTCCAACCCAACGAGTTCTTCTGGTTTTCATCCTTCATATACTCTGCCGAAGTGAAGGTATCAAATCCCAGATTCGGAAAAATACTTCTTCTTCCGTAGAAATTTGCCTCATTATTATGTACTGCATGAGCAGTATAGCCCAGATTCTTCAGAACATACGGTGCGCTCTCACAGGTAGTTTCCTTAAGGATACTCTTGTAAGGATACTCTCCCGGTCCAAAATAATGAAGGCTCATTCCGGTAATGGATTCAAACTCAGTATTTGCGGTTCCGGCTCCTACGGAAGGTACCTTATAATATCCGGAGGAATACTCCTTCATCAGCTTTCTGAAATTCGGGATAGGATCTTCTGACAGCTCCAGATAATTTACCAGCGTAGGATCAAAAAAGGACTCCAGCTGTAAAAACAGAATATTCGGATGACTGCCTTCTTTCGTTTCCGGAAGATTTTCTTCCGACTTCTCGATCCTTTTGATCTCGCTTTTGGAATAGTCTCTCGGGGCACTGATTCCGGTATTAAAGATCGTCGTTGCCAGACAGTAAGGATATCCGTAATCCTCATAAGCTATGGCAATGTTTCCAAAATAATTGGAAAGAACTCTTTTTTCCAGAGCAAGCTGTGTGATTCCTCCAAATGCAAGAACCCCAACCAGGACCAGTGGAATATTCACCTTATATTTCAGCTTGCCTCTGTACTTCGGCGACCTTATCAGGATGATCAGAAGGATCAGAACCGCAATTCCCAGAAGAACTGCACCTATGGTCATCTGGGTATGGGTCAGATATTTTTTTGCAATACTGAGACCATCTGTCAGATTCTTCACATCCGGTCCTGTAAACGGTGTGACACGATTGAGAAGAAGCACACCGTTTACGATTCCCAGAAACAGCCATAAGCTGCCCACAAAGATACGCCAGAAAATTCTCTTTCGGAAGAGATAAACAATCAGCATCGTCGTAAAGATAAACGCTGCATTATAAGCAAATACAAGCGGCTTTGTGGTCATGTAGGTCCACGCCTCTGTGAACGAGTGCCTGCATATGGCCTCGATCACAAAGTACAGGACTGCACAGCCCAGAGCCTGAAGTATCAGCGAAATCTTATTGAAAAAGTTACACCACTTCATTAAAACACTCCTTCGTTATTTCACCATCTGTGTTAACTGCAGGTTCACTTTCTCTTTCATCTCTTTGTATTTCTCAAGTTTCTCCTTCTCTGCCTCTACCTTGGCTGCAGGTGCCTTGTTCACAAAATTCGGATTGTTCAGCATTCCCTCGCAGCGTGCGATCTCTTTTGTAAGTCGCTCCTGCTCTTTTGTGAGACGTTCGATCTCTTTTTCACGGTCGATCAGATCCTCCAGCGGCAGATAAACCACACCGTCTGCCACAACGATGGATACCGCATCCTCACCGATTCCGTTCTTATCCTGCTGTACGTGGATCTCTTTTGCAAACGCAAGGTTTGTAAAGGATTTCTTGCAGGACTCAAAACGTGCACAGCACTCTGCATCCTTGCCTACGATGTAGATATTGGTCTTTCTGTTCTGCGGTACGTTCATCTCGTTTCTGGTGTTACGGATTCCACGTACAACCTCCTGGAAGCTTGAAACTGCTTTCTCAGCATCTGCAAAATCCATCTCGTCTCTGTATCCCGGCCAGTCAGAGATCATGATGGACTCTTCCTCCGGAAGCAGTGTGCAGTAGATCTCTTCTGTGATAAACGGCATGAACGGATGAAGAAGCTTCAGTCCCTGTGTCAGTGCAGTGCGAAGTGTCCACAGTGCATCGTTTGCTGCTGCCGGGTTTTCCTCTGCCTTCCACAGTCTTACCTTTGCCATCTCGATATACCAGTCACAGAGCTCATCCCACAGGAAATCATAGACCTTCTGTACGGCAATTCCAAGCTCATATTTATCCATATTCTCAGTAACATCACGGATCACTGTGTTCAGTCTGGAAAGGATCCATTTATCCTCGTTGCACAGTGCGTTCAGGTCTTCCGGCGCTGTTACTGTCTTGCCCTCCAGGTTCATCATAATGAAACGGGAAGCATTCCAGATCTTATTTGCAAAGTTACGGCTGGATTCTACACGCTCCCAGTAGAAACGCATATCATTTCCAGGTGCATTACCTGTCATCAGTGTCAGACGAAGGGCATCTGCGCCGTATTTGTCGATAACCTCCAGCGGATCGATACCGTTTCCAAGAGACTTACTCATCTTACGTCCCTGTGAGTCACGTACCAGACCGTGGATCAGTACATGGTGGAACGGTGTCTCACCGGTCTGCTCCAGTGCGGAGAATACCATACGGATAACCCAGAAGAAGATGATATCATATCCGGTTACCAGAACATCTGTCGGATAGAAGTACTCAAGCTCCGGTGTCTTATCCGGCCATCCAAGCGTGGAGAATGGCCACAATGCGGAACTGAACCAGGTATCCAGAGTGTCCTCATCCTGGTGCATATGTGTGCATCCGCATTTCGGGCACTTCTCAGGCATTTCTCTTGCAACAACCATCTCACCGCACTCATCGCAGTAATAAGCCGGGATTCTGTGTCCCCACCAGAGCTGACGGGAAATACACCAATCACGAATGTTCTCCAGCCAATGCAGGTAAGTTTTGTCAAAACGTGCCGGAACAAACTGAAGATTTCCGTCGTCCAGAGTCTTGATGGCAGCTTTTGCCATTTCATCCATTTTTACAAACCACTGTGGTTTGATCATTGGCTCTACGGTTGTACCGCAGCGATCATGGGTACCAACGCTGTGACTGTGCGGAACAACTTTTACAAGGAGTCCCTGCTCTTTCAGGTCTTCTACCATGGCCTTACGTGCCTCGTAACGGTCCATACCTGCATATTTTCCGCCAAGGCTGTTGATAGTCGCATCATCGTTAAGGATATTAATCTCCTCAAGATTATGGCGGCGTCCAACCTCGAAGTCATTGGGGTCATGTGCCGGTGTAATCTTAACGCAGCCTGTTCCGAATTCCTTGTCAACATACTCATCGGCAATAACCGGGATCTCTCTGTCTGTAAGAGGAAGTTTCAGCATCTTGCCTACAAGATCTTTATATCTCTCATCCTCCGGATTTACAGCAACTGCTGTATCACCGAGAAGTGTCTCCGGACGAGTGGTTGCGATCTCAACGAAACGTCCTTCCTCACCTACGATCGGATAATTGATGTGCCAGAAATATCCATCCTGGTCCTCATGTACAACCTCTGCATCGGAAATAGAAGTCTGGCATACCGGACACCAGTTGATGATCCTGGAACCTTTGTAAATATATCCTTTTTCATAGAGACGGATAAATACCTCCTGAACAGCCTTGGAGCAGCCTTCATCCATGGTAAAGCGCTCGCGCTCCCAGTCTGCAGATGCACCCAGTTTTTTCAGCTGGTTGATGATCTTTCCGCCGTACTCTTCTTTCCATGCCCAGGCATGTTTCATAAATTCCTCGCGGCCGATCTCGTTCTTGTCGATACCTTCTTTACGAAGTTTCTCTGTTACCTTAACCTCTGTAGCGATGGCTGCATGGTCTGTTCCCGGCTGCCAGAGAGCCTCATAACCCTGCATTCTCTTGAAACGGATCAGGATATCCTGCATGGTCTCATCCAGTGCATGGCCCATATGCAGCTGTCCGGTTACATTGGGCGGCGGCATTACGATTGTGAAAGGTTTTTTGTCCGGATTTACTTTTGCATGGAAGTATCCGTTGTCCATCCATTTTTTGTACAGACGATCCTCAATACCCTTGGGATCATAAGTCTTTGCAAGTTCTTTGCTCATGTTTTCCTCCTGAATCTTTCTTGGGATCAAGCTGTCTTTTTGGGGCAGCTCTTTCTGATTATGGAAGCTTTAAAATGCTCCTGTTTTCTGCAAGAAAAAAGCACGCCCTCCACACCAAAGCTAACAACTCCTGTGCGAAGGGCGATCATTCTCGCGGTACCACCTTCATTATCCGGGAAAACTATCTTATCTGTTATTCCCGTCTATCTCTTATCCCTTAACGCGGGGTACGTGAAAACCTACGCAGCAGCTTCTGTGTCTGTTCTTATAGCACTCCCAGAAATTATTGCCTTCAGTCTCCCGGCTCCTAAGCTACCTTCTGCAGTCTTCCATCTGAAAATGCCTTCCAGCCTGCGCTCCTTCTGCGTCCGTGCATCTCTCTCTGTCAGCGTATTCCTGCATACTCCTCTTATTCAACGCCTTTACCATGTTCCTACTATAATGAAATTTTCTTTTTTTGTCAAGACGGAGGCCTGCATTTCCGGGGATTTCACATATTTCCCTGTATGCAGGCCTTCTTCTCATTTCCGTATTTTATTCTACGCTTTTCAGCGACTCTACCATGTCAATCTTTTTCAGTTTGAAATGCATCACCATATTTACAAACATGGAGAATCCAAAGGTGATGATTCCACTGTAGATAAAGCTTGGTGGCTTGATATTTCTTCCGAACATCACCGCATCTACCTCAACGGTTGTGATCACATACCGGTGGAGGAAGATTCCGAACACTGCGCCTGCCAGAATCCCTATGAAGGACAGCAGGATATTTTCCCTGAATACATACTGGGAAACCTCGCCATCATAAAATCCCAGGACCTTCAATGTTGCAAGCTCTCTCTGCCGCTCTGTGATATTGATGTTGTTCAGATTATACAGTACCACAAATGCCAGCATTCCGGCAGAAATGATCAGGACCCAGATCACCGCTCCGAGGGATCCCAGCATTCGCTCTACCTGACCTGCTGTGCTGCTTGTATAGCTGATACTTAAAGCTGCCGGATATTTCAGGATCGCATTTCCAAGAGTTTCCAGATCACTCTCTGCATCCTCTTTCATAGTATATACTGTACTTGAATACTTCGGTTTCTCCCCGAATGTTTTTTCATAGCAGGATGGGGTCATGTAAACGTAATGTCCCATATAGTTCTCTGTGACAGCAGTGATCTTTACTTTATACTTTCTGTTGTCTTTCTCCAGGGTGATCTTGTCTCCTGCTTTCACACCGATAAGAGAAGCCGTTTTTTCACAGATCACCGCTCCATCATCGGTAAGCTCATACTGCTCGTGGGACTTTCTGTCACGTAATGTTACATCCTCTTTAAAATTTTCCGTATTTTCCGGAACATACACATAGATACTGACACTTCCCTTTTCTTTTGGTGCCGTCATCTTGGTGAGCTGCACACGGGTATAGTGATCGATCTTGCTGTTTCCGTCCAGGAATTTCAGAAGATCCTTTTCCTGGCTGTCTGTGGCATCCTCATCATTGATCACCATGGCATCATAGTGCTGGATCTGGTCATATTGGAGAATCGCAATATCCATAATGGAGTCATAAAGTCCGAATCCTACAAGCATCAGTCCCATGCTTCCTGCAATTCCGAAAATGGTCATAAAAAGACGCTTTTTATAACGGAAAAGATTTCGCATGGACGATTTCCAGGAAAAGCTCAGATGCTTCCAGATAAAGCTAATCCGTTCAATAAGGATCCGTTTTCCTTCTTTCGGTGCAGGCGGACGCATCAGAGATGCCGGTGTTTCTGCCAGGGTCTTTGCGCAGGAAAACAGTGTAGCGCCCATAGTACAGATCACCGCTGCCCCGGAAGCGATCAGTGCATATTGTAACTCATAATCCAACTGCATGTGATCGCCAATATTCCAGTACATGATTCCATACGCCTGGATAATGATAAACGGAAGAACCTTTTCTCCGAAAAGTACTCCTGCGATACTTCCGCCTACTGTAGCCAGAAATGCGTAGCTGAGATACTTTGATGCGATGGATGCTTTTCCGTATCCCAGCGCTTTCATGGTTCCGATCTGGGTTCGCTGTTCCTCCACCATTCGTGTCATCGTGGTAAGACTGATCAGAGCCGCTACAAGGAAGAATATCATCGGGAAAACCTTTCCGATGTTTTTCAGTCGCTCTGCGTTATCACCAAAATCCGAATATTCCGGAAGGTCATTGCGGTCCGTGACGATCCACTCCGGTGTTTCAATATCATCCACCTCTTTCTGGGCATCCTCGATCTTCTGCTGGGCTTCCGCAATTTTGTCATCGGCTTCTTTTTTGCCGTCCTGATATTCTTTCTTTCCATCGGAAAGCTTCTTTTTGGCGTCCTCCAGGTCTTTTTTGGCGTCTTTTAATTTCTGTTCATTTTCCCGGATCTCTTTTTCACCATCCAGGAGCTTCTGTTCATTTGCATCCAGTTCTGCCTGACTGCTGGTAAGCTTTTCTGTATTGGCCTGGATCTCTGCCTGACCGGCATTTAACTGGGCCTGTTTTTCCTCCAGCTGCTGCCGCCCTGAGCTGAGCTGGGCTCTGGCCGAATCCAGCTGGCTCTGGCCATCATCCAGAGTTGCCTGGTTTGCCGCAATTTCTTCTTTTGCCGCGGAAAGCTCTGCTTTCTTTGTTTCCAGCTCTTTTTTCCCTTTATCCAGTTCTTCCTGGCCTTCATTCAGCTGTGCCTCTGTCCCGGAAAGTGTCTCTTCCTGTTCTTTGATCTGGCTGAAGCCCTCATTGATCTGACCTAGGCTGCTCTCCAGTTCAGCTCTTGTCTGGGCCAGCTCTGATTTTTTTGCAGTAAGCTCTGCCTGCGCCCCGTCGATCTGTGCCTGACCTGCATTTATCTGTTCTTCCATTGCACTGATCTGGCCACTTAATGTCTGGATCTGCGTGGAAAGCTCCGCCAGCTCTTCCTCGGTTTTTCCTGCTTCCGCACCGGCGTCATACTGCGCCTGCAGCTCCGCCGCCTGACTGCTTAATGCCTCTTTCTGGCTGGTCAGTTCATCCAGCTGTGCCTGCTGCCCGGAAAGGGCTTCTTCACTGGAACTGATCTGGGATTCGCCCTCGGAAACCTGTACAAGTCCTGCCTCACACTGTTCTTTCTGACCGTTGAGAGCAGCCTTTGTTTCTTTGATCGTATTCTTTCCCTTTTCCAACTGTTCTCTTCCACTGTCAAGCTCAGCCTGTTTGCTTTCCAGTGTTTTCTCCGCTTCCCGGAGCTGGGCCTCACCGTCACTTACCTGCTGTTTTGCGGCAGTCAGCTGTTCATATCCGGCAGTCAGCTCTGACTGCTTCTCATTTATCTGTGCTTCGGAGTCAGCAAGCTGGGATCTGGCAGCATTTAACTGGGACAGACCGTCTTCCACCTGCTGTTTTGCGCTGTTAAGCTGAGACCATCCATCTTCAATCTGTTTTCTTCCGTCAGCAAGCTGCTGTTTTCCATCGGTCAGCTCCTTTTTTGCATCACTGAGCTGCTGTTTTCCATCTTCGTACTCTTTTTTTCCATCCTCATACTTCTTCTGCCCATCATCCAGCTTTTTCTTCGCGTCGCCAAGTTTTTCCTCTGCTTCCTTCTTTCCGTCCTCAAGCTCTTTTCTGGCATCATTCAGTTTTTCATTGGCTTCTGCGACGATCTCCTCGTAGCGCAGGCTGCACTGTTCTTTTTCGATACCTTCCACGCGTTTCCGGATCTTTTTGATAAGATTGTCGTAGGCATCTGTATAGCTGATCACATCCCCGGATTCATGGACCATAACATAGATCTGGGTAAAAGCCTCCTGTTCAAAATCCTCTGGAAGAATGTATCCGAAGCCGCTGACCTCACCCGATCCAAGAGTCGTATTTCCTCTGTTAAATGAAATATAAAGAGGGCTGCTTCCGATTCCCACAACTGTATAGGTTGTTTTTTTCAGAAGCTCACTGTCTCCATCCTCACTGACAGATATGGTATCCCCGATTTTATACCCCCGATTCTTTGCAAATGGCTTGTCCAGAAAAATCTCACCGCTTTTTTTCGGTATCCTTCCTTCATCTGCTGTGAGCAGATTAAAATTGCTGCTGATGGCTTCCAGATGAAGAACCTTCCTGGCATCATCCTCTCCACTCATAACATCCGTAGAGTAACCGCCCTCAGCCAGTTCCACACCGTCAATGTCCGATACTGCTTTTACATCACGCTGCGTCAGTCCCAGCGTTCCCTGGATTTTCAGATCCATCAGCTTTGCCGCTTCATAATAGGCATCTCCGGAATATCTCATATCCGGAGAAGACGCCTGGATCCCGGAAAAAAATGCAACACCCAGTGCCACGATCAGAAAGATCGAGATAAAACGTGCTTTACTTTTCCGGATCTCCATCCAGAAATCTTTGTGTAATGCTTTCATTCCGTCACCTACCATTCAATCTCTTCCACTGGTGTGGGATGTGCATTTTCAGTCATCCTGGAAACCTTGCCGTTTTTGATCTTGATCACACGGTCGGCCATAGGTGTCAATGCAGAGTTGTGAGTAATGACAATAACCGTCATGCCCCGTTCCCTGCAGGTATCCTGAAGGAGCTTCAGGATTGCCTTGCCGGTCTGATAATCCAACGCTCCTGTAGGTTCATCACAGAGCAGAAGCTTTGGATTCTTCGCCAGCGCTCTGGCTATGGAAACTCTCTGCTGCTCACCGCCGGATAACTGTGCCGGAAAATTGGTCAGTCTTTCCTTCAGCCCTACTTCCTCCAGAACTGTCCTGGCATCCAGAGGATCCTTACAGATCTGAAGAGCAAGCTCCACATTCTCCAATGCAGTCAGATTTGGCACCAGATTATAAAACTGGAATACAAATCCAATATCCTCCCGTCGGTATCCGGTCAGCTGCCGGTCTGTATATTTTGCAATATTTTTTCCATCGATCCAGACATTGCCGGATGTGGCCTTATCCATTCCGCCCAGGATATTCAGCACCGTTGTCTTTCCGGCACCGCTTGGTCCTACCACAACCACAAATTCTCCTTTTTTTATCCGGAAGCTGATCTCATCCACAGCTATGATCTTCACTTCTTTTGAGCCATAGATTTTGGATACATTCTCCAGCTTCACATATTCTTCCGTATGCTCCATTTCCACCCCTCCTCTTTACTCTCTATATGATTTCAGGGGGCTTTTATCTGCCCCCTTTTAATTCTCTCACTCACGTATCACAGCTGTAGAAAAATGTTTTCGGCTGTGATCGAATATTATCAATAACTATATTTATAAGTATATCGGTTCTTAATTCAAAATGCAATTTCTACTTATATTTTACAAAGATTTTTCATTCCTGCGCATTTGTATTTTACATTTCTTTTCTATAATACAGACAGATAAAGGAAATCAATATTATGGCTGACTGTTGCTGACAACAGCAGAAGTATAATTCCAGCAAAACAGGAGGAATGGATTATGTATAAAGTACTGTGGAATCACTTAGATCAAAATTTAAAAAAGGCCCCTGCGCCAGCTGTTTTTCTTGCACTTTTGACAGTTGGATGGAGTGTAGCCGGAATTCTTGCAGGATTACTTGTTTGTCTGGAACTTCAGACAGAACTGATGGTGAAGCTGACTGTGATCTTATGTGCCGGTGGATACGCCGGACTGATTCCCGGTTTCTTCGGTGGGATCTTTTATCTTTACCGAATGGATCTTCGGAAACCTTCTGCGGGTCCTGCAGCTGATCTGGCAGCTGAAGCTGAAAAAGCTTCTGCCGATCCTGCTTCATTGATCTATTTTCACAATAATTGACAAAAAAGCAGAACTCTGCCTGGTTGTACAGGGTTCTGCTTTTTTTATTGAATATGTGTATTAAGTTTGATTACTTTCTTATGGAATCCGCAAGCTTTTTTGCTTCTGCTGTCAGTTCTCTTATTTTGTCAAATTCTCCTGCCTTCACAAGATCTCCTTTTACCATCCAGCTTCCGCCGCAGCAGAGGATTTTGTCACAGGAAAGATAGTCCTCAAGGTTTTTCGCATTGATCCCGCCGGTAGGCATAAAACAGATTCCTGTATAAGGAGCTGCCATTGCAGAGCATGACGCTTTGCGTGCTCAGGATGCCATGTACCTTCATCTGGTTTATAATCGTGAACGAATCCTGCTTACGGAAAAAAATTCCTGATCTGTCGGACAGCATCAGGAAAGGATGCTGTCCGATCTTCCAGAAGTCTGTCTTCACGGTCTTCAGCAAGTACATTTTTATAGGAAAAATAAGCCCTGGAAATTCATCTTTCCAGGGCTTTCTAAGAGGTGCCACCCGGATTTGAACCGGGGATAGAGGTGTTGCAGACCCCGGAAAAAAACCTCGGAACCCTCTAAAACTCTAAGGTTTTCCAAACTGTCCACCTTATATCCACCCTAATTTTCATGTTGCTTTCATGCCATATCAGGTATTTTACTGTGCCAAATCTATGCCACTTAGCACCCCTATGGGCATATTATAAACATTTTAGTATCTTTCGTCTACAATTATTTTACTACAACTACAATATTATATGGAGGTTTATCGTGAATTATCAATTAGAATTAAAACAAATTGTGGATTTTCCACGCTGCCGGATTTACCGGGAATTTATACAAACCCTTATGAAAGACAGAAGCATCCGTACCAACGGAGGTTCCTGTCTTTTTTATTTTCTCATTTTATGTTCTTATGCAAATTACAGTTCCTCTTATCGGAACATCGAACACCTTACTTACAAAGTTGTTCCTGGAGAATGGATCTGTTCTCTTAAAGAACTACAGATTCACTTCCGCCAAAAATTCCAGCACCAGGTCATATCCATACTGGATACCCTGGTAGAGCAAAACCTTCTAACCTACTCACTACACGAAAAAAATAAGATTATCCAATACAAGATCAAAGACTGGCCAAAAGATAATACTGCCCTTTCCTATAATTACCCATGCAAAAAAGACATCGGGTTTTTCTTTTTTCCAATCGCAGATGTTCATAAACTAATCGGACTAGGAAAATGTTCGGAAATGGATGCTCTTTTGGATCTTTGGATTCATGCAGTCTATAATGATCCATCTGTGCAAGGCTCTGATGCCGGTCCGGTAGTATATTTTCGCAATCAGACTGGAAATCCCTTGTTCAGTTATCAGGAACTTGCCAGACGTTGGAAACAGTCGAAATCTTCTGTGTCCCGTCTGCTTAAAAAACTTGAAGATACCGACATGATCACACTGATTTCCTATTCCGGGAAACATGGCAGCATGGTATATCTACGTAATTATCTGTCCGTTATGTTTAATATCAGTGATGTCATGATTGATAAGGAGGAAGTTGCCATGAAAATGCAACTGCCAATACATATACCCGAAGACACCTTGCCTGTTAAAAACAATTCTGAATGCGTTTCAGAATCTATTACTGACGAACAAATCATCGTTTCACAGGAAGGCTCCTGCGTTCCAGAATCACACATCAAAGCCATTGTTCGCAAAGTCGCTGAAATACTGGAAATACAAGGCATTTCTTGTTGTAGATGCCCCAAAACAAAGTATATATTATCTCCTTTATCAGCCTGCAAGGATAGTATATATCTATATTCACTACGTATTATCTGCCCCTGGGGGAAAGCCGCCTATCAGTTTGAGTTAAAACTAAAACCGGAAAATCCCGCCGTCACCAACGTCCCAGGGCATACTCCGCCTCTGCAGCATACCTTACCTGCCTTCACTGAAATCCCAGAAGTTCTGTTGAAAGGAGGGGTTGTATAATGGCAAAGAAAAATCACCACCCTGTTTCTGCTGAAGTAGAAAATAATCCGCTGTACCATGATACCTATAAACTGCTCCGTTGTTACCGGGATTCTACTTATAGCCTTATGGTTGCTGTCCGGCAGGTGGAAATTCAATTCCAACTGGAATACAACACCAGTGTAGACGAATTTCTAGATTCCATCTATGCTGCAGGAGCAGATCTGGGAGACAGCCAGATTGAAGAATGGGCAAAAAGCATTGCCCGCAGTAACAAAATGATAAAGCTGCTTCTCTCTTCTGTGGATCTGCTCCGGAAAAATCATAAACATGGGGAAGAATATTACTGGATATTATATTACGCCTTTCTGTCTCCCCATGAACTGAAAAACACAGAGGAAATCCTGGAAGAGTTGGAAAAGCACGTTCCCAGTATCTCCTACCGGACGTACTACCGAAGGAGGCAGGCTGCTATTAACGCTCTTAGCAGCATACTATGGGGATTTTCTGCAAAGGGGACACTGGAAACTTTAAATAAGTTTTTCCCAAAATAAAATCGACATTTTCCATATAGGCACTCATTCTCTATATTAAAATGAGTGCCTATAAAAATTGATTTTCCCAATTGTACCTTTTACAGTAGTTATAAGTTTCCAAATACCACATCTTGTTCTATTTATATTTATTTGCTATAATATGATAGTTGAAAACCAATAATTTCTTTACAAAATAGGGGAGATTTCTCTAATTTTACCTATTATTTCAAATGACTAACGGAGTGAAAGAATTAGATATGCCTAAGGAATTTAAAAGTGTGGCAGAACAATTAAAAGCAATGTACAATGCATTGAAAAAATGGCCATTCATGATGGGGATAACCATTCTTATGTTTGTACTTCTGATTTCGTCAGAATACTTGACAGATAATGAGTTTATACTTTTTTTACAAATAATAGGGTTTGCTATAAGTTTTGCATTCATAGTAATGATTTTAATACTTGATAAACACGGAAAACAATATTTGAAGAAAATGAGTTTTTTTGCCAGCTTATGGTTTGCATCCTGTCTGGCTCTTGCAGATTTCAATCAACCCACTCTTAAATTAATCATCCAATTATATACTGCCTTTCTTTTCATTTTTGATGCTTGTATTATTCCCGATTTTCTCTCAAGCATTGATCCTCAGAAAAACAAGAATGAGTGTGTTTCTAATGAGCTAAAAGAAAAAATTGAGAAATTAGAAAAAGAAATTGAAGAACTCAAAAAGTTCGAGAAAAAGACAGACTAATAACTTCTTGAGTGAGTTCTACTAAATAATTACAAAACTATAACATCGAGAATACTTGGAAACTTATTTCTCTCTAAATGTGCTTTAAGATGATTAACTCTTCATCTTATCATTTTTAGTAATTAAACATGTTAAAACGTTTCCCCCTCCATTGCAAGAACATAGAGTTCCTTGAATATTTCTATTCTTAAGAATTCTATGTTCTTGAATAAATAAAAGCTTAATATAAAAAATTTCACCTTATTCGCTGCATGCTGATGGTTCTATATAATCTTCCTCATTTCCTATCCTTCTTCTATATGCTACAGTTCCTCCTTGTCTTTGCATTGCCCCTATTCGCTTCTCAACCTGTATAATATCCTCCATGCTAATTAGCGGATGTGTTGTAAAGAAATAATCACTGTTGGCATACCATAATAAATTATCAAACATATCTTCTTCAATATGTATATTAAAATCTTCCTTTTCCCACCATAAATCTGAAGGCAACAATAATAACCAATTCAAATTACACACTATTTTATATTTTGTACATATTAATTCAATCGTATCTAGTGTTTTATTGATCATTTCCATTGTTTCCCATGGAAATCCTATAATAAAGGAAAGAAAACAATGCTTATCAAATTGATACTGTTTTAAAATTTCTAAAGCACTAAAAAGTTGCTCTACCGTTAACCCCTTTCTTATTTTTTTCAATCCTTCATTATACCCACATTCTACACCTATTTGCATAGATGAAACCATTTGCAGTGGTATATTCTGTAATATTTGATTCTTTAATATATCAGTAACTCTTGCTTCGATAAATACCTTTTCGGTATAACCATACAAACGATGCAACTTTTTAAAAACATTAATAGCTCTTTCTCCATTTGCCGTAAAACAATCATCTACGAATAGTAATCTAGTCCCTCTATTTATGTTATCTTTAAACTGCAGTGCATGCTTAACACGTTTAATTACATGCTCAACAGATAAACCTCTCCAGTTTCTCCTATGGGGTATGGAACAAAAAGCGCAACTAAAACGACACCCTCTAGAAGTTTCTACCGGCAACTGTGTATATGGATTGGATGAAGGTAATAATTCATATGCTGGATACGGTGTATTTTCCATTTCTTCGACTGTTAGTTCTATTTCATCTTCATTTCGTAACACATTACCATTCAGTTTATAAGTAATACCTTTAACACCCTCTAATGTCATATTATACTCAAGAGCATTGCATAAATTCACAATAATCTTTTCACCCTCACCACGCATAACTATATGGGCATCTGATGATTCTAAAACATGTTTATCAAATATTGATGGGTGCAACCCACCCAATGCTATTTTAACGTCTGGAAAATTATCCGCTATTCGTTGGATAATAACCTTTGTATTAGACCAATTAAAAGAATTGACTGAAAACGCAATCAACTGTATATCTTTACTAGAAATTTTTTTCATTATATACTGAGCGCATAATTCCTCTATATCCCCCTTGTGTTCATACTGGATAAATTCGCAAGGATCAATTATGCTTACTTCATGTTTATTTTTCATTAATATAGAAGCCAAAAGATAAATTGCCATCGGTGCTAATTCCAAAGGTTCAAATTGATTTTTACTTATCTTTTGTGGTAACGCAACTATTAAAACTTTCATAAATTATCTCCTTTTTAATATCTTTATTCCTACAGCAGCCCCAATAACTATTTCTGCAAGTATTATCGAACTAATAGTTAAACGGACTCCATAAACATACGCAATAACATACAATTCACATGTCAAAAAAACTATATTAAAATACATGTTCAAATACGAAATAAATTTCTCATTTTCTCTTTGGAAATATTTATATACAACAAACCTAAATATTTTTTTTCCTATGCTGAGGGTAAGCACAGAGATGATTGGCATAATAAAAATATATGTCTTACTAACTATATTACTGGGTTCTGCTGCACTCCACTGAATTGATATTTTATTAGGAACCAAAAAGAAAAATATTATACTAACAAGTATACAAACTATCGTTACAATAATAGATACTACTGTAAACTTATCCTTCCTTTTCATATAATTACCCCTTTCACTTCAAATCACGTCTTTTAAATATTATATACGATAAACTCAATGTAGAAATACTCCACACTACTACAATTATCAATATTTTAGCAATAAAGTTAATATCAATATCTTGTTTTACCCAAACATCTAAATAACCTATAGGTGTAACTTCTAAAATTCTCTTAATAAGATTTATTTTTTCTCCTAATGATTGTAATATAGGAAAACCAATCCCTATTACCAATACATTAAATAACAGTCCAGCTTTGGATCCCTCCATTATAAATTCCACTCCAAAACACATAAGAAATATAGTAATTTCCAATAGAATAGTAACCAATAGTTTTAAAAATATCATTCCAAATGAAAAAGTATCATTCGTCCATCCATAAAGCATGGTTGTTACACATGTTAATACCATTGGATATAAAAAAGATAAAATAACACTATAAAAAATATTAACTATCCCTTTACTGACAAAAATTATTTTTCTATTATTGCCAAAAGATGCACTTAATTGTAATGTTCTGTTTTGAAACTCGCTACCTAAATTAACATCCAAAAATATAGAACACAAGATTATTGCAACACTAATATTACTCATACCACTTTTTAGTGCATTTTCCCCTGACAACTCCTTTATCTTTCCCGCCATATACATAGAATGATTCATATAAACTGTAATTACTCCTAATACTAATGCTCCCACACAGAGTATAGTAAAAATTTTTGTGTGGCGTGTTTTATATTGCTCGCTTCTGATAGCATCTAACATATACTCATTCCTCCAATATATCTAAATATATTTCTTCTGGCATCTTATCCGGATATTTATGAACAATTTCCTCATACGTAAAATTCTTCTTAATAGTCCCTTGGGATATAAAAATATAATCTGTGGCTACCCTAAATAATTCATCTAATATGTGGCTTGAAATTAAAATTGTAATACCTTTTTCTCTTAAATCACTTAAAAGTTTTCGTATCTGAATAGTACTTTTAGGATCTAACCCATTTAATGGCTCATCTAATACCAATAATTGTGGTTTCCCAATTAAAGCAAGGATAATACCTAATTTTTGCTTCATGCCTAGTGAATAATTTTTTACTTTTTTATGATTTTCCCAAATTCCAAATTTCATTGCAAGCTCCACAATTTCTTTTTCTATCAAAGTGCTTCTCATCAAACTTATAATTTTTATATTTTCTTTTGCCGTAAGCCCCGGATAAAACGCTGGTTTTTCTATCAAAGCACCTATATTTTTGCTTTTTAACTCCATTTTTCCATTATCAGATCCAATAAGTCCCGATATAATTCTCATGAGAGTTGTTTTTCCAGCACCATTCTCTCCAATCAGTGCATAAATATGGCCTGTATATATTGATAAATTTATATTATCTAAAGCTTTTGTTTTACTATACTTTTTTTCGATTCTTTCACATTTTAAAATAATATCTTCCACTATTAGAATGCTCCTTTAAATAATTTAAGAGAGGATTTTAGTATTTAAAAATACTAAAATCCTCAATGCTACCATAGTTTAGGCTTAAATATTAATTGTAATGATAACCGTATCTCCAGCTACAGCTCCGTTAACATAGGTAACATAATATGTTTCCCATACCCATTCTGTACCATAAGTTGAAACTCCACTACTGTCATCACCATCCAAACCTTCCACTACCGGTGACTGATATCCATTCATATCCTCGCCCATACGGTTTCCTCCTTTCATAAATATTTGTTTTATCAAAATACTCACGTATGATAAAACACTCTATCATATATCTCAATTATTGGGTAAAAGACTCAAATCATCCAAATCCTTTTCTAACATATCAATGTAAATATCATCCATGAACGTAGCAGGAAATTTTTCTGTGATTCTCCCCATGTCTCCAACTGATTTAATAAATGCTGCCATATAACAAGGAATCTTTTTCTTCCATAATTCATATAAACCACCATTCCAGTACTCTTCAATACTATGATTTCTGATGTTTCCAACAACTAATGGCAGGTAAGGGCTTGTAACAATATCTCCATTTGCACGAATACTTATATAATACATCGGTAGTTCTGTATGTTCCGGAAAACGTATTAAATGATCAACAGGATCTCCCCATACAATTTTAATACTTGGGTTACGTGCATTAATCGTATTAATTGTGTTTACCAATTTTCTATATTGAATATCTGTAGGACAAATATTCTCTAAATTTTTATTCCCACGTCCTAATGGCATAAGTGGCTGTACACGTAACTCAATTTTATTATTAAAAGACATTGACTCTAATTTTGTATGTAATTCTTCCAACTCCTCTATGTTAAATGATGTTGGTGTAAATGCAATCGACATTTCCATATCATACTTTCTAACAATATCTATGGCTCTAAACACGCTGTCATAAACGCCTGTCTTATTTCTTAATTTATCATGGCTCTCCGCTTTAGCACCATCTACGCTAAACTGTATGCTATTCAATCCCGAATGATATAAATCTCGTATAACACTTTCTGATGCCAAAATGCCATTGGTTACTATTGCTGTCCTGACTCCGCAATTACTTAACATTTTTATACATTTGCAGATAAGTTCTTTTCTCAATAATGTTTCTCCGCCACAAAAACAAAAATTCAACAATTTCATAGGCAAAATATCTTTAACAAATTTAATCACCTCATCATCAGATAATTCATGTTCCATTACTCTGTTTTCACCACTTGCATTGTAACAATGCAAACATCTTAAATTACATTTGTTTGTTATATCTAAAGCTAACTGATATGGTCCTACTGTAAAGTCTATATTTCTATTCATATATATACCTCTCTAATGCTCATACTGTCCAATCATAAATAATTAAGTCATTTCCTTTTCCATACTCATCCATTAACTGTGAAACCTTTTTAAACCCACAATTAAACAACTGCTTTTCCAACATTTCTAAATCTGAACCTATCGTTTTAATTCTCAACTTAGAAATATTAAATGGATACAAACTCTTCAATAGTTGTTCACACCCTATAAGTACTTGTTCCAATATTTCTTCTGGAACTAATAATGTTGTAATTTCTAATATATCCGTTTCTGGGTGATTATTGGATATAGATGTTATTCCCATTACATTTCCTTCTCTATCTTTTAACACAAAAAAATCCTCTTTATAATAAAACATCTTGCTCCTTAGTACAGTTTCTTTTTGGTAATCACTCAATCCTTTATTCCTATTTGCTGGGCAATTATGATATGTATATTCTGTATTATCTGCATACATTTTATATGCAGCAAATATTTCCCTAATGTCATCTTCAGTTGCCCAAATCAAATCATATTTTTCATTTAATTTTATAGTTCCGTTTACCATAAATGGTGATCCTCCTTTTCCCCATGACAAAGCCCATAATTTATCAAATGCAAACAATGTAACCACAACATCTTTAAGAAAATCAGCCGTAGGATTCATATATGAATATCTTGTTGCAAAATCTTCTTTGATTTGTTCTACTGTCCTTTCTCCATTGCATAGCTTAAGTATTTCCCATGCTTCTCCATTCATAACCATTTCTTGAGTCTTTCCGTTTACAATAGCAAAACTTTTTTTATTACCTTTTTCATGTCGGAAATAAAATATTCTTTCTTCCTCAAATTTAGGAATACTCTTTAATAGTTTTTCCTTATTAGTTAAACTTATATTATCGTAAAACATATACTTACCTCCTTTGATATTAACTACTGAGTTCTCCTTTCTTTTATTTTAGATAAATAGTTTTTATATCAGAAAATCTTTCAAAAAGATTTCTTTCATGAGTTACTATAAAAATTATCCTTTCCCTTCCTAACTCCCAAAGAATCTCTGATAATATTTCCTTTGTTTTCATATCTAAATCAGATGTTGGTTCATCCAAAATCATAATATCTGTATTTTTTAATAATACTGGTAACAGTTGAATTCTTTGCATTTCCCCACCCGATAATTCATGAAATGCTCTATCTAAATAATGCAAAATATTAAATTGATTCGTCAAATATATATTTTCTAAATGATACTGTTTTATCAATATTTCAAGAGCACCTATATCAAAACGTTCTGCTAACATCTCTTTTACCGTTATATCCATTTCATTTTGATTTTGTATATATATAGATATTTTATTTTTTCTCAAGGATTCAATTTCTACTTCTGAAATAGGAATATTATTAAACTCAATGTTTCCCTTCTTTTTAGTGTGTAATAAACCACACAAAAGATATAAAAGGGTTGATTTTCCGCTACCATTCGCTCCCATGATCAGATTAATTCCTTCCATAAATTCTTCATTATAATTTGTTAAAATTTTTTTATTATCATAACTGAATTCTAATCTACTAATTTTAACTCTATTAATCTTTTGATTAACTATTTTTGTTCCGTACTGCTCCTTCTCCAAATTTTTTATTTTTGTAATCCAATCAAAAGAATTTTTTGCATCTTGGTATACTTGCCCAAAGGAAAAGAAAAATTTAATACTCTGTATCAGCATTCCAAAATATGATGAAATTATCAAAAACTCTCCTAATGTTAAGTTTCCAGAAATCATCTCAATACCACCAACTATTAATGCTGTTGATTTAAAAACAAGCGTAATGATACTCTCTAAAGAATTGTAAAAATATGAAAGCTTAGTATACTTCATGAATTCTTCTAAATATTTCCCAAACTCTCTTCTTCTTTTGTTTTCCTTATTTTTATAATCAGCCCATAACTTTATTTTTTTTATAAATTCAAATTGTTCATTAATATGCTTGTAATATGCAGACTGTTCTTCTTTATATCTAGTACTTTGCTCATACAACGGTTTTTTTAAATAATAATAACTAAGTATGTAAGCTGGAACTATGAACATTATAAGTAAAAATATTTTTTTATTTGCTTGAATGAAAAAGTAAATTCTACATTCTAATATACCTTGATTTTATGCGGGATTTAATTCTATTTTCGGAGATATACAACTTGATTTTTTTAGTATATAATGCTTTTATACGGCATAAACAGCATAGTTTTTTGCATGATAAAAGGACATCTGGAAATAGTGTGCAGGACTAAATTCCACATGTCTGTTGGAAAGACTAAATTCTATGCAATGAAACTTGCCTGTGCCTGTATTGTTATTATTATTTTATTAATGCTGGTATCAATGTGACTTCATCGGCTGGTATCTCTGCTAATCCTAATGCTTTA
>NZ_FMUW01000013.1:71726-90543 GCF_900101315.1 Blautia sp. SF-50 | reverse complement strand
ATTTTCAATGCGGGAATATGCAGGGGGAAGGCCATCTCAGAGTTCCGTAGCCCGAAGGCCCTCCCCCTGCACCCCCACCCTCTTGGGCACGGAAGTAGTTCTTCGTTGTTGTGTGCGCTGCGTTGTTGACTTTTGTCTGTATGCTGCGGTACTCAGAATGGAACGTTGTGCCGATCTGGTTTCTGTATTCTTCGGTACTTATAGTGATACGCTGTGCCGATCTGATCCCTGTATTCTTCGATACTTATAGGAATATTCTGTACCAGTCTGACATTTCAGGACAGGACGCCCAGTCCGCTTCCATCCCCCCGCATGTTTTTTCCTGTCGGTTGGAAGCGTCAGCCAGAAGAAGGTGGCATCGGGCCGGGCTGTTGCGGAGGAGGGGTGATTACTACTTGGGCTGCGGGAGACGGCGTTATTGCGGCAGGGTCTGCTGTCTGAGCCGGAGGCGAGTTCTGGCCCTGCCGCAATGCTTTTAGCCGTCTCACGGAGCCCTAGTAGTATCCCCCGACGGAGTCCCTGCCCGGAGCGATGCCACCTTCCTCTGGCGTCCCTCAACCACATCCACCTCACAAAATCCCAACAACATCCACCCCGGACCAATGCCACCTTCCTCTAGCGTCCCTCTATACATCCGCCTCACGAGTCCACAAGCCCTTCCCGAACCCGCTCCGTAAGACTGTCTCCACCCTTACGATACCAATCTTCCACAAAAGAGTCAAAAGAGCTCACAGGCATCCTCCCCATAATGATCTGGATAAATGCGTTCTTCTCCAGCAAACGCAAAGTCTGAGGAATCTCCCCGTCACCATCCCCCAGATACTTCTTCTCCGGAGCACGGTAATTCGCATCCACCAGAAGCCCCACCGCCGAGATCCTGGACTTATACGCCGCCCAGGCCTCTACCGAAGGCACCTCCGCCTCAAGATACTCCTTACACGCATCAAAATAAGACGCCTCAATGGCACTGAGATCCTCCCTGGTCTTCTCATCGCCCGGACTGTAAAGAACCTCACGGATATGCTTTGTCACTATATAAGTAGCCTCATTATAGTCCACATTGATCATTAGCGGACGCGCCGTAGGATCCACATTCAAGGCAAAATAAGTGTTCATCTCATCCGCATCCTCTGCCTCATATCTGGAATGGTCAAACAACACACTCAAAATCTTCATTACAATCTCCGGATGCTCATACCCTTTACGCACAACTACATATTTATTATCTCGAAACGTAGAGTATACCTCCACAGTCCTCTTTACATCCGCAGTCAGATAATACGGTTCCCAGTCTGCCTCTTTATTCTTCCGATACTCATCCATAAGAGGATTATTCGGAGTCCACCAGAGCCCGAAAAACGCTCCGCATTTTCCATTCACCACAAGATCACGGATATTATTCTGTGCACGTAAAGCAAAATCCGAATCCAGTATTCCCTGCCTGTAAAGCTCTCTGAGATACCCCAGAGCCTCCTTTGTCTCCTCCGTCAGCGATCCATAGACAATTTCTCCATCTGCATTTTCAATCCACTGCTGCGGATATGCCCCGAACTTTTCAAACACAGAGTCCACCGAATAGCTGGTGCTGACCGTGCCCACAAGTCCCGGATCACAGACAAGTCCCACAGGATCTTCACCATCCTCTGCGCCCATCCGGTTTTCCTGAAACGCACGGATCACTGAAAAAGCCTCTTCCAGTGTCTTCGGTTCTTTCAGTCCCAGCTGCTCTATCCAGTCACGTCTCAGCCATAAAAGTTGCGGCCCATCATCAATGGCAGTCTCCGGAAGTGCATACAGTTTTCCGTCAAAAGTCCCGGATGCCAAAAGTTCCTCTCCATAGCTCGCATACATTTCCTTTATTTTATCGGAAGCGCAGCTTTTGTATACTTCCGTCAGATCCTCGATAAGATCATTTTCAACCAGTTCTTCCAGAGTTTCCCTGTCCGACACCAGAAAAATATCCGGAAGATTCCGATCTTTGACCAGGATGTTCAGGGCTTCGTCATACCGCTCCTCACTCTCCATAAAAACATTCTTATTCTGAATATTCAGTGTTTTTTTCAGATACCGGGTATATGCATTGTCCTCATAAGTCTGCCCGTCCGGAAGATTAGAATTATTAGCCCCTTTCATCTGTCCCAGAGTATAAGTTACAAGCTCCGGATATTTCCCCAGAGGCGTGGTTTCTGCCTGTTCCCAGCTCTTACTGCTCTTTTCGGACAGAACATCTATATCTGTTTTTTCCATTTCTGCAGTTCCTAAAGAACACCCCGTCAAAAGTGCCAGGCTCAGTATCGTACTCAGAAATACCACTGTTTTTCCCAGACTAAGTCTCATCTTTTTTTACCTCTTTCGGGATCCTCATATCAACGCTTGTCCCCTCACCTACCTTGCTCAGGATCCGGATGGCATATTTCTCTCCATATAAAATGCACATACGGTCATTGACATTTTTAAGGCCATAGCCTTTTGCCTGATATGTGAGCAGCTTTTCTGCCTGCTCCTGCTCCATCCCTATTCCGTTATCTTCAACCCGGATCACTACATCTCCATTCTCTTCAAAGAAATAAAGTTTCAGAAGCTTTTCCCCTTCCTCCTTCACATCCAGGCCATGCTCCAGAGCATTCTCAACGATGGGCTGCAGGGCAAGCTTCGGAACCAACTCCTGCTGCACAGACGGATTGATATTCCACTCCACCTTAAAATCATTGTCATGCATGATCAGCTGGATTTCCAGATAAGCTTCGATATTCCGAATACAGGTTTCCACAGTCACCATATCTGCTCCCTTACTGAGCGCTGTCCGGTAAAATGTAGATAATGCCAGTGTCACACGGCTGATCTCCTTCTGACGGCTCTTAATCGCCATCCAGTTTATAATAGAAAGAGAATTATAAAGAAAATGGGGATTGATCTGGGCAGTCAACGCTTTCAGTTCAAATTCCTTCAGAGCGATCTTATTTTCATACACTTCTTCGATCAGTCGATTAATTTCATCCATCATATGGTGAAAGCTTCTCACCAGCTGTCCTACCTCATCTCCGGAATCACTGTAAACCGTAACTTCACGGCTTCCCTGGTTCACCTGTTCCATATTTCTGGTAAGCTGCTCAATCTTTCTGGTAAACAGCTTGGAAAACGTCATTCCAAGCACAATGATGATCACAACACAGAAGCCGATCAGTGGGATCTCACTGATCAATACTTTTGAAACCGAGCTCTCGATCACAGCCGGAGGTTTGTAAAAATAATAGGTCCATCTTGTTTCATGTCCGCTGCTGCTGACATAGGTATATTCTTCCCTCAGACGATCCAGCTTTTTTGCGGTTTCTTTCTGTGCTGAAATATCACTGGCCGCCAGATTTTCTCCATGATAGACGATATTTTGCTGATCATCCACCACAAAGCCTCCGGAATTCCGTTCAATAATATTAGCCAGAGGCTGGAATACTTTTCCGTAATCCAACAAAATACAGAGCACAGCCTCCCTGATCTTACCATCATATATTTCCCTGACTGCCGCGATCTGACGATTATCCCGGTCCACAATCCACTGAACCGTCACGGTATTATTTAATTTGTCACTCCACCATTCCCCATCAACCTCTGAAAGCGGAGCCAAGGTATATTCATGGCGCACGGGAATGCTTTCTGCAAAAAGATGTATCCCCAGAATTGCTTCGTGGTAGGATTTCGGCACCGTCAACAGCGGATCCACAACTTCCGTATACTGTTCATATGCAGTATAACGATCCATATCTTTGTTAAAGATCACCTCCTGGATTTCAGGAGAATAGGTAAGATAATTCAAAAGGCTGGCATAAATTTCGATCTGCCCGTCAATGTTTTCTCTGGTCTGCTCCAAAATGGAGTACATATCCTCCATCTCATTTTTCCGTACAAGACTACTCATACGACTGTGACTATACAGTGCCAACACAGTCATCGGCACCAGGGATACCACCACAAGAAGATTTGTCAGCTTGTACCGGTATTTCATATTATTATACTTCTTCAGAAGACTCTTCATCCTCATTGTTTCCTTTCCGATAGGACTCCGGGCTGCTTCCGTAATATTCCCGGAAGCTCCGGCAGAAATACGAAGAATTGGCAAATCCTACCTGCTCGCTGACCATGGCTACTTTCATGTTGGTAGTTCGTAGAAGCTCCTTGGCCTTTTCCATGCGGAACACACGGATAAAACGATTCAGGTTCATCCCCGTCTCCTTCTTGAAAATAAAGCTGAGATAGCCGGACGAAAGGTATACCTTTTCTGCCAGTGTTTCCAGATTCAGATCTTCCGCATAGTGATTGTAAATATAATTTTTGACTGCTGCCACCTCATCTCTGGATTCGCTCATGGAACGGTCTAGGAACTCCTCGTACTGGCGGATATTTTTTTCTGTAACCTCAATGATCTCCTGAATGGTAGAACAGCCATACAGATGATCCACCTCCAGATCCAGCCTGTGCTCTCCGGCAAAACGATTCTCCTGAAACAGCTCCCTTATCACATTGGAAAAAACAAATTTCACATACATGGCCGAAAACTGGGTATTGGACTGATATTTGGATGCCAGGCTGCGGAAATGGCTCCACAGCTGCTTCACATCCTTTCTGGAAATATCTTCTGAGATTTTTTCCATAAGCCTGGAATCCTGCTCCTCTTCTCCGGTATTTTTTTCCTCGTCCTCCTCGCTGGTATAGACATGAATATCCGGATGATAAAATTTTTCTTCCATCTGCTGCTCCAGCTGTTCCATGATTTCCGGCAGTTCCTGATATCCGTCAAAACGCCGGCTTACAGCCAGATGAAAGCGAACAGGATGAAGGCGCTTCAGAAGATTATAGACATTTTTTGCCACAAGGACATAATCACAGTACACATCCTTAAAAAGAAGCAAAGACTGACGGCCATTAAGATTCAAATAGAAGAAAGAACGGCGAAGCTCTTCCCGGATCTCAAGGGGAACCTCATCACTGGCAGAATCAAAAAAAGCTTCATCCGATTCAATAAGAATTGCACAGTGCCACTGCTCCCAGACAGAAAAATCCACAATTCCTTCCGCTTCCTTCAGACGCTCCTGATCTCCGGAATAAATGTAGCCCAACAGAAAATACTGCTGAAGAAAGCTCTTTTCTTTTATGGACTGCTGCTCTTTATTTTTCCGGGATGCGATCTCCTTCTGAATCTTCTGTATGGTGTCATGAAAGCGGTCCGGATCCACCGGTTTCAGTACATAATCCGTCACACCATAGCGGATCGCCTCCTGAGCAAAAGCAAAATCTCCATAACCGCTGAAAATGATAATTTCCAGATCCGGATATTCCTCTCTTGCTTTTTTTGAAAGCTCCAGACCATCCATATGCGGCATTTTGATATCTGTCAGCATCAGATCCACCGGATGCTTTCTCAGCTCATTTAATGCCAGCTTGCCATTAGCCGCCTCATAAATTTCCCACTCTCCCTCCTCCATAGACAGAAGAAAGCGGATTCCGTCACGTTCCAGTTTTTCATCATCTACCACCAAAACTCTGTACATTCCTCACCTCGCCAAATATGGCCTGATCCACGTAAAAGCACGCAGATCAGGCCGTTTTTCTTTCATTTTAACATTATTCAACTAATTTGTCAGCCCTTAACAGCTCCTGCAACCACACCTTCAATGATATATTTCTGGCATGCAAGATAGAACGCAATGATCGGAATGATGGAAAGGACAAGAACGCCCATCATCGCTCCCATATCAATGGTTCCGTAACCGCCCTTCAGATACTGGATGGCAATGGAAATGGTTTTATATTTCTTGATATCAAGTACCAGATATGGAAGAAGATAATCATTCCAGATCCACATGGTTTCCAGGATCGCTACAGTTACACAGGTCGGTTTCATAACCGGAAGAACCACTTTAAAAAATGTCTGGATCGGGGTACAGCCATCGATCATGGCAGCTTCCTCAATCTCGATCGGAATGGATTTTACAAAACCGCTGAACATAAATACCGCAAGTCCTGCTCCATATCCAAGATAAATGATGATCAGTCCCCACGGAGTATTCAGTTTCAGGATGTTTGCGATCTTGGAAAGAGTAAACATTACCATCTGGAATGGTACGACCATGGAAAACAGGCACAGCATGTACATGGTTTTTGTCAGCGTGTTGGTAACACGGTTGATGTACCAGGCACACATGGAGGTACAGAGCAGAATTACCGCAACAGAAAATACTGTGATAAATAATGTCCATCCAAATGCCTGGAAAAATCCGGTTTTTGTGAGACCATTTACATAGTTTTCCAGACCTACGAACATTTTATCCGTTGGGATTGCAAAGGGATAACGGCTGATGTATGCTTTTTTCTTAAAAGAATTGATCAAAACCAGAAGAATCGGGAAAATATAAGCAACAGATACCACACTCAGGATCGCAGTCCACAGGCCGCTGAATTTTACTTTTTTATTCATTACTGCTGTACCTCCTTACTTCTTGTGAGACGATTCTGGATCATAGCAATTGCTCCAACCAGGATAAAGAAGATCACGGCCTTCGCCTGTCCTACGCCTTCCCATCCAGTACGTCCATAGAAGGTATTGTAAATATTCAGTGCAAGCATTTCTGACATATTGGAAGGCTCACCATTTGTAAGAGCAAGGTTCTGGTCAAAAAGCTTGAAGGAGTTGGTAAGTGTCAGGAAAGTACAGATGGTGATGGACGGCATGACCATAGGAATGATCACATGCTTCAGAAGCTGTCCTTTGTTCGCACCATCGATCTGTGCAGCCTCGATCAGTTCACCCGGGATATTCTGGATACCTGCAATGTAAATGATCATCATATATCCGATCTGCTGCCAGCACATCAGGATCACAAGACCCCAGAATCCGTAAACAGAAGAATATGTAAGTGTTTTATTGATCTGAAGAAGCAGACCGTTTAACAGAAGCTGCCATACATAACCAAGGATGATTCCACCGATCAGGTTTGGCATAAAAAATACAGTACGGAATATATTGGTTCCTTTGATCTTCTTGGTCAGAAGCAACGCAACTGCAAAACCGATCACATTGATCAGAATTACTGATACAACCGTAAATGCGGTGGTGTACCATAATGCATGTCCAAAGGTTCCATCCTCAGTAAAAATCTTCACATAGTTCTGTAATCCCACGAATTTTGCATCCGTTACTGTGGTAAATTTACAGAAGGAAAGATATACGCCCATGATAAAGGGAACGATAAATCCAATGGTAAATGCCAGCAGGGTAGGCAGGACAAAAACCGGAAAATACTTTTTCATCATCTTATTCTGCATGTTTTCTCTTCCTTTCTCCTGAGGATGCATCCTTCCCTACTTTACGCATCCTCCCTTCATTGAAAGAGGCAGGCGGAAACCGCCCACCCCTTCGTGATCACGTTTCAGTTATACCTTATCAGCCTTCATTTGCTGCTTTGTACTCTTTTGCCCATCCGTCAACAAATGCAGTTTTCACAGCATCCCACTCGCCGGTACCCTGTGCATACTCAAGCATTGCACTGCCGACCTGGTTTTTCCACTCTTCAGAAGGCATGGTTGTAAAGTTCCATGAAACCGGAGTTTTACCAGCTTTTACATATTCGTCGGCTGCTTTTACAAGCGGATTTGCAGACTCATAATTCTCATCAAAGGTCTTGAATGGTGTTGTAAATCCCATTTCCTTGCTTATAGATTCTCTTCCTTCATCACTTGTGATAACCCAGCTGAGGAAATCAAGAGTTGCCTGGATATCCTTCTCATCTGCTTTTTTGTTTACGCACCAGTAGTTCTCACTGCCTGTGCAAAGTCCCTGGTCCTCTTCACCATCAACACCAATGTAGATTGGAAGCATTCCCATATCCTCATCTGCTACTTCGTTATCTTTGATGTTATCATAAGCCCAGGTTCCATTCTGATAGAACACAGCCTCTCCAAGACCAAATTCAGCATTTGCATCATCGATAGTCTTGCTGGAAAGAAGGCTTGGCTCACAGGTAGAATCTGTGATATAAAGGTCAAACAGGTTCTTGAAGTTGTCAAGATAGGTTCCTTTGATCGCATCTGTGGATGTGATTCCGTCTTCTTTGTACTCATAATAGATTGGAAGGTTTGCAAGGTGTGTCTTGAAGCGCCAGTCACTGGAAGAATCAAAGCCTGCGGAAGTAAATGCACCATCAACTCCAAGGTCATCTTTCTTAGCCTGGATATCATCTGCAACCTTCTTTAATGTCTCAAAATTGTTAATCTCATCTGCAGACTTGATCACAGCGCCATCCATCTCACAGTATTTCTTAAGAAGCGCTTTGTTGTAAATAAGTCCATATGTTTCAATTACATAAGCAATACCGTCAACTGCACCGCTGTCATCCTTCAGTACGAAATCGTCACTCTCCACATTTTTGTAAACATCGCTGTCTTTCAGGTCATAGCAATAATCCTTCCAGGATGCAAGTCCAACCGGTCCGTTAACCTGGAACAGTGTCGGAACCTCATCCTTGGCCATCTCTGATTTCAGAGTAGACTCATAAGTTCCGGAAGCAGCTGTAACAACGGTAACCGGTACACCAGTCTCATCGGTGTATTTCTTTGCCAGGTCTGACCACTGATCTGCCTGCTCCGGTTTAAAATTCAGATAATAAACAGAGCCTTCACTGTCATCCCCTTTTGCCATAGCCGGAACTGCCGGGATCATGGTAGCTGCCATTAAAGCTGCAAGACCAAATGCTGTTGCTTTTTTCATTCTCATAATCGTACCTCTCCTTTACCTTATATGATATTCAATTTGTTTCGCGGATATGCTTAAAACGTCCATTTCGCATATTCCTGACCGATAAGCTTCAAATCAGCTTCTCGATTAACTTGATATTATTGTAAATCGAAGAGGTCATTTTCACTATATAAAAAAATCAAGAAACATGTTGATTTTTTTATATAGTAAAAATATTGATATTTTACCATGAAAAAAGAAGCCGGAACAGGCTTGCTCCCATTCCGGCTTCTTCCATATATTATTTTCGATTCATCATGCTTTATTGACAGATCCGAAAAGCTCCATTTTCTCTTTAACAGTAGCTTTGATCGCTTCTGCTCCAGGTGCAAGAAGCTTACGTGGGTCATATCCTTTACCCTGCTGATCTTTACCCTCTTCAATGTATTTACGTGTAGCTTCAGCAAATGCAAGCTGGCACTCTGTATTTACATTGATCTTGGAAACGCCAAGGCTGATCGCTTTCTTGATCATGTCTGCCGGGATACCTGTACCACCGTGAAGAACAAGCGGCATATCTCCTGTCAGTTTCTGAATAGCATCCAGAGTCTCAAAGCTTAAGCCCTGCCAGTTAGCCGGATATTTTCCGTGAATGTTACCGATACCAGCTGCAAGGAAGTTGATTCCGAGATCTGCAACTCTCTTGCACTCCTCAGGATCAGCGCACTCGCCCATACCAACAACACCATCTTCCTCGCCACCGATGGAACCAACCTCTGCCTCAAGAGACATGTTGTGCTCAGCAACGATCTTAACCAGCTCTTTAGTCTTAGCTACGTTCTCATCGATCGGATAATGAGATCCGTCGAACATAATGGAAGAGAAACCAGCCTCAACACATTTCAGGCATCCATCATAGCTGCCGTGGTCAAGATGAAGAGCAACCGGAACAGTGATGTTCAGCTCTTCCATCATACCGTTAACCATACCTACAACAGTCTTATAACCTGTCATGTATTTACCGGCACCCTCGGAAACACCAAGGATTACAGGAGAGTTGAGCTCCTGAGCTGTCTGAAGGATAGCTTTTGTCCACTCAAGGTTGTTGATGTTGAACTGACCAACTGCATAATGGCCTGCTTTTGCTTTTTTCAGCATTTCTGTTGCGTTTACTAACATGATAAAATCCTCCTAACCTGTATTAGGATACGGAAAAACCGTGTCCTTTATATCCAACCGTACTCATAATAGCAGATTTCCTTTGGTAAGTCCAGTATTTTACCAAAAATGCTGATGCTGTGGGAATTATTATTTTTTTTGAGAAAAAGCTTGCAATTTTATCAAATATTATATATAATACATTTGTTGTTCACGGATGGATTCCCGAGTGGCCAAAGGGGGCAGACTGTAAATCTGTTGGCACCGCCTTCGAAGGTTCGAATCCTTCTCCATCCAGCGAATTTAGCTCTTACATCTTTGCGATGTAGGAGCTATTTTTTTGTGCAAAAAGAAAACCGCAAAGGGGCCGCAAAGCCGCGGCCCCTCTGCACACCCCTCGGGCTTTTTTTAAGGAGTTCTTGGTTGTGGATGAGGGGAGGGTGTTGACTTGTGTCTGTATGCTTGGATATTGGATGTGGGACGCTGTGCCGATCTGGTTCCTGTATGCTTCGGTGTTGGTTGTGGGACGCTGTGCCGATCTAGTTTCTGTATGCTTCGGTGTTGATTGTGGGACACTGTGCCGATCTAGTTTCTGTATGCTTCGGTGTTGGATGCGGGGTGCTGTGCCGATTTATTTTTTTGGGGATACGGCCGGCTGCTTTATTGGTTATGGATTGTTTTGAGGCCGTTTTCTGTATGCTTCGGTGTTGGTTGTGGGATGCTGTGCCGATCTGGTTCCTGTATGCTTCGGTGTTGGACGTGGAACGCTGTGCCGATTTATTTTTATATATTGTGTTTTTTGGGCACTGGGCAGAATATACATTCGCTTCTATTGTCTGCTCTCTGCGGTTGAATTTTCAGCCGGGGATGTGGCAGCGGTATGGGCTGCTGTGGAGGAGGTGTGATACTGCTTAGGCTGCAGGGATCGGCGTTATTGAGACAGGGGCTGCTGTCTGAGCCAGAGGCGAGTTCTGCCCCTGTCTCAATGTTTTTAGCCGATTTCCGGAGCCTTAGCAGTATCCACCGACGGAGCCCTGCCCGTACCGCTGCCACATCCCCGGCGTACGGTTCATTCCATCCACCACACTTTCATCCACCACACAAAGAAAAAGACGGCCACCCCCAAAAACGAGACAGCCGTCCTTTCCTCACACATCATACATAGGAAATCGAAACACCGAAAAAAAATCTATTTGTTAACTCTGTTAACCGTATTACCATCCAGAAAAGCCTTGATATTATCAACCGTAATATCCATGATCCTCTGTCTGGAAGCCTGCGCAGCCCAGGAGATATGCGGAGTGATGATGCAGTTTTTAGCCTTGAGAAGCGGATTATCCCCCCTTGATTGGCTCAGTAGAAACAACATCAAGACCAGCAGCATAAACCTTCCCACTATTCAGAGCATCTGCCAGATCCTGCTCAACAACAAGCTGACCACGGCTGTTGTTGATAAGGATAACTCCATCCTGCTTCCTTTGTTTGCAAGAACGATAACATCTCCCGGCTGAGCCATATCCAGTGCTTTATGGAACAGAAGGTTATCTCCTGCCGGTGCATTTACTGTAAATGCAGTTCTCAGAAGTCTTGCCTTCGGGTTCAGCGGGAAAATACTGGAATCTACGGCAGCGATCTTTCCACAGTTATCATCAATATTTGCAATTGGAATTCCACGGAAGGCTTCTACTAATTCTTTTGACGGTCTTTCAAAGTTTCGTCTGATCCTACATCCTAATGCCATATGAAAACCTCTCTTCTTTTGATTTTCTTTTTTAATTGTATTTATCATATCATACAAGCTTACTATTGAATAACGAATAATTTCTCTGTATAATATAAATAATTTTTATATTATCAAAGCTTAAACCATCCTATAGACAACACCAAAGAAAAGGAGCTGTTCATATGAATCTTGCTGAAATCGAAACCTTTCTCACCATTGTAAATACCAAGAGCATCACCCGTACAGCGGATCTTCTTTTTCTTTCCCAGCCTACTGTCAGCCACCGGCTCACATCTCTGGAGAACGAACTGGGTTTTCCCCTTGTGATCCGTCAGAAAGGCCACAAGCAGGTGGAACTGACTGCCAAGGGAACAGATTTTATCATCCTTGCAGAACGCTGGATGTCTCTCTGGAAGGAAACTATGGAGCTGCAGCGCAATCAGGATTCCCTGCTGCTTACCATCGGCTGTACAGACAGCCTGAACGTAGCTGTTTTCGCACCACTGTATGACAGGATCTTAAATGAGCAGACCAAGCTGGACCTGAACATCGAGTCCCATCATTCTTCAGAGCTCTACGGTCTTCTTGGAGAACACAGCATTGATATCGGATTTGTCTACCACAAATTGCATTACAAGAATATCATAACAGAGAAAATCTTCGAAGAAAAACTTTATCTGATACAATCGGATCAGCCAGTGATTCCGGCTCCGGCAATACATACCGATGAGCTGGATCCATCCCTGGAGCTGTTTTTAAGTTGGGATGACAATTATCAGATCTGGCATGACCGCTGGCTTTCCTCCGCTTCCAGGCCTCACATTGCGGCAGATACCATCACACTTTTGGACCGTCTCTGGAAAAAACCGGGAAACTGGATGGTCGCACCACAGTCTGTGATCCTGGAGCTTTCCCATTACCGGCCTCTTTTTATCAGTGAACTGAAAAACACACCGCCAAACCGTGTCTGCTATAAGATCAAGCATAAATATCCAAAGTCCACCAGCAAACGTGCCGTGGAATTCTTCGAAAATGCACTGGAAGACTTTCTTGCAGAATCCACTCCGTCCTTCCCGATCGGCCAGGTATGGGAACGACAGAAATAAAAAAACGGTAAGCACAAGTCCGTCAGGAAGATTTTCTGCTTTACCGTTTCTTCTTATTATATTATTTATACCAGGATTTTTGATCCACCGCTTTCCACCAAAAAAGCGGTGGGTATTTTTTATCTGATCATTTGTTTTTCAGCTCTTCCACTGCTTTTTTGATCCTTGCACATGCTTCCTGAAGATCCTATTTGTCACAAAAATTGTCATAAAAGAGCCACGCCCGATAAAGGGAATGGCTCTGATTATTACATTACATTTTCAAGCTTTTTTATTTCATTCTGTACTCTTGCAGCATCTACGTGATTGTATATGTTCATTGTAATGCTTATGTCACTATGTCCCATGATCATTTGTAAAACTTTGATATCTAGGCCAGCTTCTGCACATCTGGTGCAAAACGTATGCCTCAGCATATGTGGATGTGTCAAGTATAGGACAAAAAAATTTTATTTTTTTCTGCCGAAGACTATCTGACGTTTCCATCAGGTAGTCCCAGCACCTTTATTATCTTCTGATAAATCATTCTTGTCCTGCTCAAGTTATCTCTGTTCTGAAAAAATATCGTCAAAATTCCATTCGATTTCAATTTCATCCTGAATCAGAGAAACAGCAGCACCCGTCACTGCAATCAGCCCCACTCTCCAGTTCATACAGGTAAGCCACAAAAGAATACAGATAAAATTCAGATGCGCACTGTTCCATGTGCATGTCTGAAAAACAAATCATCACACCTGACATTACTCAGTAAACCGTCATAACGCCCTCTCCTGTCGCATCATTTAACATAAGAACAGCACAATTCTCATTCTGAATCACAGGCTTCACATTACTTCCAAGACTTGCAATTTCATTTACATTCAAATTTCTTCTCCTTTCACATAGTGGTATTTTTTATGTTAGTTTTATCTAACCTTTTTTTCTATTATCTTAACATGAGAATCGAGCATTATCCAGACCTGAACGGACGGCAATAATCCATTTAGACAAAAATAAAGTTCCAGACTTATTATCTGAAACTTTATTATAAATCCAGCATCATTGCATTACTTCACACAACGGAAATATACCATAGAACCGTCAACATGGATATCCGTTTCTTTATATAGCTTTTGAAGGATATCTCTCAGCTCTTTCTCCGTCTGAAACGGTGGAGAAAAACACCCTTTCTTTGCAAGAATATTTTTTACCAGCCAATCTGTCCGTTTCAATTTTCCCCTGATATAAAAACAGGCAATGAAATCGCCGCCTGGTTTCAAAACACGCCATATTTCATGAAATGCTTTTTGCTTATCAAGAAATGTATGAAAACCATTCATACTGACAACGGTATCAACAGATTCATTCTCCATTTGCAGGTTTCCCACCCCCCTGAATACATTTGATATGCGCATGACTACCAAGTCTTTTTCTGGCTTGTTCAAGCATATCCATGCTGTAATCAATACAAGTAATATGTGCATTTTTCAGAGAGCTCCATTTGTTTTCCGTAAATACAGCAGTTCCAACCGGAACATCAAGAAGATTTCCTAAAAAGTCATCAGGAACATATGATAAAACTTTTCGTGCTATATCATTATCATCCGTGCCACTCCAAAATAACTTAATATACAGTTTGCTGAAAATATTTCTTTGCGTAAGAACATCGTCATATATATTTTTTGATGTTTCATAAGCATTTTGTATTTTGTCTGCCATATTACCCTCCAAATTTAATTTTAATTCTAAAAGCTTAAAACTATCGTTCTCTAATCTTCCTGACATTACGATTCATGAGGTGTCTTCCAATATGTCTATAAGCAAATGCTTTAAAGGCTGAAATTTCTTGATGATGTTCCTTCAACAGTTCATCTGGACAATCATAAACACCAAAATCCTGATTGATTCCCTCGCTCTGAATATAAGTATTGTTCCTATCAAACTCAATAATGAGATTTCTGAAATCCTTGACTGCTACTCCATAACCGCAAAATGCACCTGTACATTCCGAATTTTGTTCCTGTAACTTCTTTATGTAGGTTTTATCCAAAATGAAAGCTTCCAGTTCGTACCACTGATTTTCGAAATTAATTTCTACCCAGCTATGGAAAATACTTTTTGGAGCATTACGGTAAACAAACCCGGTCATAGCCCCTTTCTGCAATCTTTTATCAATCGTAAAACCATGTACTCTGCATGGAATATTGCAGGCACGTAAAAGTGCCATAAATAAAGTTCCTTTTGTATTACATTGTCCATAACCATCTGCAAGTACTTTTGAAGCTGAAATTCCGTCATCAATATTATATCCAAATAAAACATCATCTCTTACATAGTTGTAGATTGCCTTAATCCTTTCAAATTCACCCATTTCCTTCCATTTCATATTTTGAATAAGTTTTTGAATTGCCGGATTAGAAAAATCAACCATTCGTGTTTCCCTAAGATACTTATCTTTCATTTCCTATCGCCTTTCCCATAGGTTTTCTCACAACACAATGCATTCGCATACCTTTACGAATTTCAAATTTTTCTACTTTTAATCCTGCTTTTTTGCAACATTTTATGACCACATCTCTTGTTGGCACTTGGACATCTCCATGTCCGCATATATTTGCCAACGGCATTTCCAATGTATTCATTAGCCATACCAATACTTTATTGTCACTGGTCACATCTCTCAGTATCAATCTTCCATTTGGGCGAAGACATCTTTTCACACTGTCAAAAAATGCCTGTGGATCCGGATAATGATGGAAGCTCATAGAACAAATAATTGCATCAAATGAATCCTTTTCAAAAGGAAAGTTCTCACAGTCTCCTACAACAAATGTTGTATTTGGTATATTTTTCTTTTTTGCCTGTTCAATCATTGCCGGAGTCAGATCCAGTCCTGTATAATGCCGGTCTGGATATTTTTCTGCTAATAAAGAAATCATTGGAGCAGGCCCACAGCCTGCATCTAATAAATCTCTAAATGGCTCCTTCTCTAATTCTTCCAGAATATCCGGATAATCTTTCTTGCACATTTCGTAAATGCCAGCATGGTTACTTTCATATCTTCCTGCTGCTTTTGTAAACTCTTTAATTGACAATTTTTTATATTCTTCATTTTTCATGCTTTTTTCTCCAATCACTGTACCTTTTTCGCCTTGCATCCGCATTTCTTCATTTTTTTCATATAAGCATAAAACTGCTTATGCAATTCCCTCATTTCATCTGGTGCCTTCATAGCATGTTGATACATAAATTTATCTCCAAAACTGCTTCCAAATGTAACTGCCAGCATAATCGTCAGAAATGACAATGGTAAAAAGCGAAAAATATTCATTTTCCATGGTGACAGTTTACCCTTTTGTTTTCGCAAAAAATTAAAATTTCTTTTCAGCCTTTCTGCTGTTTTCCTCATGATTTTCCATTCTTTTCCCACTTTCTCCGGATCGTCTGATTCATAATACGCATCTGCAATCGGTACCACCATAGCAAGATGACAAAGCTGCCATAGATGCATATCCGTTACTTTCTGGTATGGTATATGAGCATGCCTCAATATCTCTGAAAACTGCTTAGTTCTTTCGGATTTATTTCCTGATATTTCTGCAAATGTTGTCGGCTGAATCAACCTTGGAGTAAGTGCTGCATCAAGGATACCATCATCATTTATACTTCCGCCTGCTCCTGGAAAAGCCGGTAATATTCTTCCTTTTCCGACAATGTCTTCCCATTTATTGTAACTGTCCAGTGAATTTATCATTGTAACAATCGTATTACTTTTATTATTTTTCAATTCAGTAAGTGCTTCATACAGCTGGTTTTCCCGGACAGTAAGCAAGACAAAATCATAAATATCATCGTTTGGTAGTTCTCCAAGAATCCTAATCTCTGCCTTTATTACTTCCTGATTTTTCTTATATTGCAATCCATTATTTCTTAAAGCCTCAAGTCTTTTACCTCTGGCATAAATATTTGTATCATAACCGGCTTCTGCAAATAAAGCCGCATACAAGGATCCAATCACACCAGCACCATAAATCAATATTCTCATAAGAATCATTCCTCTCCTCTTACCCCAGTGCCACATCCAAGATCATCATCAAACTAAATCCAAGTGCAAAGAAAAGCGTACCGATATTCGAGTGCTGTCCCTGAGACATTTCCGGAATTAGTTCTTCAACCACGACATATAACATAGCTCCTGCTGCAAAGCTGAGTAAATATGGTAATGCCGGGATTACCAGCTGTGCGACAAGAATCGTCATTACTGCTCCAATCGGTTCAACGACTCCTGAAAGTACACCTCCCAGAAATGCCTTTCTCTTACTTTCACCCTCTGCCCTAAGCGGCATGGATATAATCGCTCCTTCTGGAAAATTCTGGATAGCAATTCCAAGTGATAAAGCAAGTGCACTTGTTGCTGTAATCTGTGCATTTTCAGCAAGAAATCCTGCATACATTACACCAACTGCCATACCTTCAGGGATATTATGTAATGTAACTGCCAACACCATCATCGTAGTACGGCCAAGTTTGCTTTTCGGTCCCTCTGTCTGATCACTTCCAACATGAAGATGTGGAATCAAATGATCAAGTGCGAGTAAAAACAATATACCAATCCAGAACCCAACAACTGCCGGAACAAACGATAAAGTTCCCATATTCTCAGATTGTTCAATTGCCGGAATCAGAAGACTCCAGATTGAAGCAGCAACCATTATACCTGCTGCAAACCCTGCAAGTGCACGTTGCAGTAACTTGCTAAGTGTTTTTCTCATAAAAAACACGCATGCTGCACCTAGCGTTGTTCCAACAAATGGAATCAGTATACCTTCAAAAACATTCATTAGCATTATGTATTCCTTTCTGTATAGTCAAAAGTACTTTCACATCGTTCTGTTGTTAGTTTTAACTAACTATCATATATAAAAGAAACCGTGCAAAAAGCAAACTGTAATTTCACACGATTTTCCTTATGTTTAAGTATATCACTTACGAAATCATATAACAATATAATTCTTTTAACAATTTACAAGAGAAAGATCATCCATGTATGCACGATCTGCAAAAATCTCAGATGCTGTGCGAAGTCCCTTGCTCTCAGCGATATCACCAAGAACTGCTCCTGCACAGTAATAAACGATCAGATCTTTATCATACTCGCAGATTGCCTCACAGATCGCTGTGGAAATATCCTCGTCATACTGGCAGGCATTCCCCTCCCCATTGCTCCATGAGGAGCGACATGCTGAAGCTTCATTCCGTAGCTCTTGGTAAATGCAGCCAGTGCTCCGATCTGGTATCTGACGTAATTCTTAACTTCATCATGAGAGAGAACCATCTTTCTTCGTCCAAAGCCAAGAAGATCCGGATATCCAGGATGGGCTCCAACCATAACGCCACGTTCCTTTGCCATGCGGACTACCTTATCCATTACCATCGGATCGCCTGCATGCCAGCCATATGCAACATTTGCTGTTGTGACATATTTGATGATCTCTTCATCGCCGCCAAGCTTATATGCGCCAAAGCTCTCACCCATGTCACTGTTTAAGTCGATACTGTACATGTTGCTACCTTTCTTTACTTGTTGAAAGTATAACATGTTAAATAAAAATAATAAAATAGATTATTTTTTCAGAATATATTAATATTTTCTATATTTCTTTTGCAATAAATTTTACTTTTCTTTGATCCGTTCTTTGAAAAGCTGTTGACAAAGATTTTTATATATGATTAAATAGTCATATGAACATTAATTCATATATTCATATAAAAAACAAACGAATCAGCAAGGAGAGTTCATATGGAAGAAAAATTAAAGAAAGATTCCATGAAGTCCGCAGATTCCTGCGGCTGCGGTCACGAGCATGCGCATCACAGCCATGATGAGCATGAAGAACATCACGATCATGAGCACCATCACCATGATGAGCACTGCGTCTGTGGTTGCGAGAATCATGACCATGAAGATCATGAACATGAGCATCATCACCACCATGAGCACTGCGGCTGTGGTTGTGAGGATCATAAACATGAACATCATGAACACGAGCACTGCGGCTGTGGCTGCGGGGATCACGAGCACGAACATCATGAACACGAGCACCATCACAGCCATGGCGAGCACTG
>NZ_FMUW01000013.1:0-71506 GCF_900101315.1 Blautia sp. SF-50 | reverse complement strand
ACTGCGGCTGTGGCTGCGAGGATCACGAGCACGAACATCATGAACATGAGCATCATCATCACCATGACGAGCACTGCGGCTGTGGCTGCGAGGATTCCGAACACGAACATCATGCACACGAACACCATCACCACCATAACGAGCACTGCAGCTGTGGCTGCGGGGATCACGAGCATGAGCACCATGGTCACTCCCACAATGCTCTCACCGCAAAGCGTGTCTACATTCTGGAGAACCTCGGCTGCGCTCACTGTGCTTCCAAAATGGAGGAACGGATCCAGGCTCTTGAAGGCGTCGAAAGCGCTACCATTACTTTTGCAACAAAACAGCTTCGCTTAGGGGCTGCAGATCCAGACGCTCTGCTTCCGCAGATCCGCAAGATCTGCACATCCATTGAGTCTGAAGTTAAAGTTGTTCCGAGAAATCCAGCTCCGGCAGCTTCCACTGACACAACAACCAAGACCTATCTTCTGGAGAATCTAGGCTGCGCTCACTGCGCTTCCAAAATGGAGGAACAAATTGCAAACCTTGAAGGCATTTCCGAAGCAACCATCACTTTTGCAACAAAACAGCTTCGCTTAACTGCAAAGAATCCAGATCGATACCTGGATCAGATCCGTAAGATCTGTACATCCATTGAATCCGAAGTTCTTGTAAAAGAAAAGGATCCGAAGCCAAAGGCTCAGTCCCCAAAAACAGTGACTCACACAACCGCTTCCAAGAAGAAATTTTTCTCCAAGGAAAACGTAGATATCATCTGCATTATCATCGGTGCAGTACTCTTCGTTGCCGGAGAGATCATGGAACACAAAGGCTTTGGTACCAGTGCCACTCTTCCTGTATTTGTGATCGCATACCTGGCGCTTGGGGGTGTTATCGTTGTAAAAGCTGCCAAAAACATCTCTCACGGACAGATTTTTGACGAAAACTTTCTCATGAGCATTGCAACACTTGCCGCTTTTGCCATCAATGATTCTGCTGAGGCCGTAGGCGTTATGCTCTTTTACCGCATCGGCGAGCTTTTTGAGGAAAAAGCCGTTGAACGAAGCCGCGGGCAGATCATGGATGCCGTAGACCTTCGTCCGGAAGTTGTCAATCTGGTCACAGGCAATGAGATCCAGATAATTCCCTCTGAAGAGGCTCAGATCGGAGACATTCTTCTGGTCCGTCCCGGAGACCGCATCCCTCTTGATGGTATCGTAATTGAGGGAAACAGCCGTATCGACACTTCTCCGATCACAGGAGAGCCTGTACCGGTTGCTGTAAATGAAGGTGATGAGATCACTTCTGGTTGCGTCAACACTTCCGGCCAGCTTAAGATCCGCGTGGAAAAACCTCTGGAAGAATCCATGGTCACTCGTATTCTGGATTCCGTAGAAAACGCGGCAGCAAGCAAACCGAAGATCGACCGCTTTATCACACGTTTTGCCAAGGTTTATACTCCTTGTGTTGTAGGAATCGCATTGGCAACTGCCATACTCCCATCCCTTGTTACCGGAAACTGGCATTACTGGATCTACACAGCCATTACTTTCCTGGTAATGAGCTGCCCTTGTGCTCTTGTACTTAGTATCCCGCTGGCCTTCTTCTCTGGGATCGGTGCCGGTTCTAAAAAGGGTATCCTTTTCAAGGGTGGCCTTTCCATCGAAGGATTAAGTAAGCTCGGCGCTGTGATCATGGATAAGACCGGTACTATCACAGAGGGTAACTTCCAGCTTCAGAAGGTTGTTGCCACCGGTAAATACACGGAAAATGAACTCCTTTCCATGTGTGCAAGCTGTGAACAGAACTCCACACATCCTATTGCGAACAGCATCGTTGCTGCCGCAAAGGAACGTGAGATCCAATTTGAAAAACCGATCTCCCTGGAAGAAATTTCCGGTCACGGGATCGTTGCGGAAATGCCGGAGGGAAAAGTTCTCTGCGGAAATCGCAAGCTGATGGATAAATTCAGAGTTACAATCGGAGAATTAAAGGAAGCCGCTTACGGCTCTGAAGTATTTATGGCAGTAAACGGAACCTTCGCAGGATATATGCTGATCTCCGATACCATCAAACCTGACGCAAAGGAAGCCATTGCTTCTCTGAAAAAGCTTGGTCTCCACACCGTTATGCTCACTGGAGACTCCGAAGACAGTGCACAGGCTGTAGGAAAAGATGCCGGGATTGATGAGATCTATGCAAAGCTTCTTCCGGAGGATAAGCTCAATGCCCTGAAAAAGGTCCGCCAGACACATGGAACGGTTATGTTTGTCGGTGACGGTATCAACGACGCTCCTGTTCTTGCAGGTGCTGATGTAGGTGCTGCCATGGGAAGCGGTGCAGATGCTGCCATTGAAGCCGCAGATGCCGTATTTATGAATTCCAATGTAGATGCGATCCCTCAGTCTATCGCCATTGCACGAAGCACAAACCGTATTGCATGGCAGAACGTAATATTTGCCCTGGTGATCAAGATCGCAGTTATGATCCTTGGTCTTGCCGGACATGCCAACATGTGGATGGCCGTATTTGCAGACACTGGCGTTGCCATGATCTGCGTGCTGAATTCCATTCGTATCCTGTATAAAAAATAAGATCCGTTCTGCAGGGCAGATATCCTGCAGCGGATCCCTGTGCATCCATACACCTCCCCAGTGATGCAGAAAAGAATTTGACCGGTGCGTTTTTTTCAGCTACAATAGAAGTTAACAGTTTGGAGGATGCGCAAATGAAGAAAACACATATAGATTACCCGATCAATGATGATACACTGTACCGGCTTGCCGACCTGTTCAAGGTTTTCGGTGATCCTACCAGGATCCGTATCCTGTACGTACTTTCTGTGGAAGAGCTCTGTGTTCAGGATATTGCCGATCGTCTTTCCATGACCCAGAGTGCCATTTCCCATCAGCTCCGGGTACTGAAGCAGATGTCACTGGTCAAATTTCGAAGAGACGGAAAAACCATTTACTACTCCCTGGCAGACAGCCATGTGGCAACCATCATGAATCAGGGTCTGGAACACGTTACAGAAGAATAACTCATAAAACACAATGCAAAAAGCCAATCTGCTTCCTAATGGAAGAACAGATTGGCTTTTTTCTCTGCCTTACTCGTGCATCATTTGTATTTATCCCTCGCCCTGTGGTGAAGCACCATCGCTCCGTATGCAGGCATCTTCACCTGAAGAATCCCTGCATCTGCAATATATTCTTCCGGCATTTCCGTATAACCCTCTCCGGAAGAAAGCATCAGGCGCTGAAAAGCCGTTGCTTCTTTCCGGCTTACACCGGTTTTCCAGGCTGTTACCCTTATGTCTCTCTCCTGATCCTGATTATTAAGGATCACTATGATCTGTTCAGAATCAGAAAAACGACCATAGCTCAAGCCCTGATGATCGTTCCACAGAAATTCCAGGGAACCCTTTGCAAGAATCGGATATGCCTTGTGTATGCAGATCATGCGTTTATGAAAGTCCAGCATCTCCTGGTCTTCTTTTCCCCAGGGATAAGTTCTGCGGTTATCCGGATCTGTAAAGCCGCAGACGCCGGCCTCATCCCCGTAATATACCGTAGGCGAACCAGGCCACGTCATCTGAATCACAACAGCCTCTCCCATGATAGCAGGATTGATGCCTGCAGATGCTGCCTCTGCGCCTGCGTAGGAAAGCCTTCCTACTCTGTGATTGGTCCTTGTCAGAAATCTGGAATGGTCATGGTTTGAAAGCTCATTCATGGCTCCATAAAGCGCTCCCATATGCAAAGACTGCATATGATGCTTCATCGCCCCGATAAAGGCCTCACTGTTGCCATAAAGGTCCTCCCGGTACTCATCACTGTGCTTCTCCATTCCGGTCAGGAACCAGGTTACAGGCTCCATAAAAGCATCATAGTTCATAACTGTATCCCACTCATCGCCGCGAAGCCAGCTTTCCGGATTTCCGTAGTGTTCTGCAAGAATCACTGCATCAGGATTGGCTTCTTTTACTGTCCTCCGGAACTCTTTCCAGAAGTGATGGTTAAAATCATTGCTGTGGCCCAGATCTGCAGCTACATCCAGTCTCCAGCCGTCTACGTTATACGGCGGCGAAACCCATTTTCTGCCCACATCAAGGATCGTCCGGCAAAGCTCCTCAGATTCTTCGTAGTTCAGCTTTGGCAGGGTATCATGGGTCCACCAGCCGTCGTAGGTTGGATTATAGGGCCAGCGGTTCTGATCCTGGAAGCAGAAGAAAGAACGATAAGGGCTGTCCGCCGAAACATAGGCCCCCTTTTCGTAGCCTTCCTGATTTTCGTAGATCCGTTCCCTGTCCATCCATTTATTAAAGGATCCGCAATGGTTAAATACCCCATCCAGGATCACTTTCATCCCTCTTCTGTGAATTTCCTCCACAAGCTCCTGAAAAAGCTTATTACTGGCCTCCAAATTCCGTTTATCGGTCACACGGCGGATATATTTAAGGGCATGACTGTTGTCACTGTCTCCGGGACTTAACAGACCATCACAGTCCTCTACGATCCTTCCGATATGCGGATCGATATGATCGTAATCCTGACAGTCATACTTATGGTTGCTGGGAGAAACAAAGACCGGATTCAGATAGATCACATCTACTCCAAGCTCCTGAAGATAATCCAGCTTATCCATAACTCCCTGAAGATCGCCGCCATAAAATTCCCGGACACCCATCACAGCCGGAACCTTTTCCCAGTTATCCACTTTTACGGAAGTGTCCCCGATATAGAAATATTCCCCTGTTTCCACATCATTGGAAGGATCTCCGTTACAGAAACGATCCACATAAATCTGATACATCACAGCACCCTTCAGCCACTCAGGCACATAATATCCGGGATAGATCTCAAATTCTGTCCTTTCCTCATGTCTGGTGCTTACACCATTTGTATCATAATAACAGGTAACAAGTCCTGAATGGATCTCAAAGTAATATCGTACAAGATCTTTTCCCATTACGATCTGTGCAGTATAATAATCAAAGCTTCCGGAAGTTTTTTCCCGCTTCATTTCCAGATATTCTCCGTCATGCACAAGACAGACGTTGTCCACGTTATTTCTCTGGGTACGAAAACGGATCGTAACTGTATCACCTTCCCGCGGCTCCACAGGTGTACGGTAATATTCCGTCCCGTCACTGAACATTGCGTCTTTATTTAATACCGGACTCATATTGAGTATATACCGCATCTTCTTTGCAGTCTCCATGCTTTCATATAACATTCTATCTTCCTCATTCCGTTTTTAGTACCATGTTTTAAATATATTATCTTAATTTTTTCCATCCCGCAAGCATATATATCTGTTTTCTCCGTAATTCGTCTTTTATTTTTGGGCAGTAAAAAAGGCAGCTGGTTAAGCTGCCTTTTTTGGAGAAGGTATTTCTTCTTATGGGGTGTAGCAAAAACTATATAATGTATTGGGGGGTTTTTACGGTATTTATAGTACCATGTGTCCACCAAAAAGTGTGCACAAAGTTCACAAAATTCAATATATTTTTTTGTGCATTTTATTCGTTTGTTTTTGCAATCTCTTCTTTTTCTGTTGTAAAAAGTGCTTCAAACTCTTCACGATGTATCTTTTCCTTCTCGAGAAGAAGGGCCGCACAGCTGTGAAGAACGCCGATATTCTCACGGATGATGCTCTCTGCATTCTCATGGCACTCACGGATGATACGGGAAATCTCCCCATCGATCTCTCTTGCCACTTCCTCACTGTAGCCTCTGGTATGTGCCAGATCACGGCCGATAAATACCTCATCGTCATCGTTGCCGTAAGCGATCAGACCGATTTTTTCAGACATACCGTATTTCATTACCATAGAGCGTGCAGTCTCTGTGGCACGTTTGATATCATTGGAAGCACCGGTGGTGATATCTCCGAAGATGATCTCCTCAGCCACACGTCCGCCAAGAAGCGTGGTGATATCCTCCAGCATTTTGTTCTTTGTATTAAACATCTCATCATTATCCGGCAGCGGCATGGTGTAGCCGGCAGCTCCCATTCCCGTAGGGATAATGGAAATGGTGTATACCGGATCCATATGAGGAAGTACATGAAACAGGATCGCATGGCCTGCTTCATGATAAGCTGTGATCTTTTTCTCTTTATCAGAGATGACCTTGCTCTTCTTTTCTGCACCGATCCCGACCTTGATGAATGCTTTCTTGATATCCTTCTGCATGATATAAGGACGGCCCTCTTTTGCAGCATCAATGGCAGCTTCGTTAAGAAGGTTCTCCAGATCTGCACCTGTAAATCCTGCGGTTGTCTGGGCAATCTGGCGAAGATCCACATCATCTCCCAGCGGTTTGTCCTTGGCATGGACCATAAGGATCTCTTCTCTGCCCTTGACATCCGGGCGTCCCACACCGACTTTACGGTCAAATCGTCCCGGACGGAGGATCGCAGGATCCAGAATATCCACACGGTTGGTCGCTGCCATTACGATGATTCCTTCATTTACTCCAAAACCATCCATCTCTACAAGAAGCTGGTTCAACGTCTGCTCTCTCTCATCGTGGCCGCCGCCCATACCGGTTCCTCTCTGACGGGCTACCGCATCGATCTCATCAATAAAGATGATGCACGGTGCATGACGCTTGCCCTCTTCAAAAAGATCTCGTACACGGGAAGCACCGACACCAACAAACATCTCCACGAAATCGGATCCGGAAATGGAGAAAAACGGAACTCCGGCCTCTCCTGCAACTGCCTTCGCGAGAAGAGTTTTACCTGTTCCCGGAGGGCCCACAAGGATCACTCCCTTCGGGATCCTGGCACCTACCTTGGTATACTTCTGTGGGGATTTCAGGAAGTCAACTACCTCCTCCAGATCCTCCTTCTCCTCTTGAAGGCCTGCAACATCCTTGAATGTTACTTTCTTATCATCAGGGGACGACATCTTTGCTCTGCTTTTTCCGAAATTCATCATCTTCGCATTGCTTCCGCCGCCTCCGGACATCTGCCGGTTCATCATCATAAAGAAAAAGAGAAGGATCGCGCCGGTAAGCACTACCGGAAGTACTGTTCCGATCATGGAGCTGTCCTTGGGTACATTGCGGATCGTCGGATCGATATCATGTTCTTCAAGAAGCGCCTCCGCTTCCTTTACATCGGTTACGTAGACTGTCTTCTGACCATCTGAAACAATGTTTGCTGTTACATAACCGGTGGGCACTTCTCTGTTCTGATGGATCACCGCATCCGTCACTTTGTCTTCTTCCAGAGCCCTTTCCAGCTGGCCCATTGTGTAGCTGCCCTGGGTAGATACCTGGTCATTGAGATACAGATATCCTGCGATCAGTGCCACAATAAGCAGAAGGTACAGGCCTATCTTACCTGAATGCTTGCTCACTTGGTTAAATCTCCTTTCAGTCCTGAAGCTCCACTACTCCGATGTAAGGAAGGTTTCTGTATTTCTGGGCATAATCAAGTCCGTATCCTACTACAAACTCATCCGGAATATTGAAGCAGCAGTAATCTACCTCTACATCTGTCACACGTCTCTCCGGTTTGTCAAGAAGTGTACAGAGTCTGATGCTTGCCGGATGTCTGCCCTTCAGGATACGCAGCAGATAGCTTAAGGTTCTGCCTGAATCAATGATATCCTCTACGATCAGAACATCTTTCCCGTCCAGTGGCTGATCCAGATCCTTGACGATCTTTACAACACCGCTGGATTTCGTATCATCACCGTAACTGGACACAGACATGAAATCCAGTGTTACCGGGCGTGTGATCCTCTTGGCAAGCTCACACATAAAGAAAACGCCGCCTTTCAGAACGCAGATCATGTGTACATCTTTTCCGTCATAATCCTTGTTGATCATATCTGCAACTTCCTGGATACGGGCATCTACCTCTTCTTCACTGAGTAAAACCCTGATTTTTTCGCTCATGCTAAAGCTCCTCCTTGGTAATGTAATTCTAACACTCTCCCTGTAGTGGAAGTGATCTTATACTTCTCGTTCATCCGTCCTCCCGGGATCCAGAGTATCTCAGATCCTACCGCAACAACCGGAAGCCTGTCTCTCATCTCCGCCGGAATCTTCTCATCAATAAAGATCCGGTTCAGCTTCTTTCTTCCGCCTTCACTGTTTACAGTAAGATAATCTCCCTGTCTTCTAGTCCGAACGCATGGACTATTTTTTATTTTATCATAATCAAACCATTTCGTATACTTTTTTTCTTCAATCTTCTGTTTCTTATAAGAAAAAATTTTCGACTCAAAAACTCCGAAAGGACTTTCCAGAATTCCAGGTACCGGAAGCTCCATAGACATTTCTCTGAGACCTGCTGATACTTTTTTTTCAGTGGAAGCAGCATTCTCTCTGTCTGATGCAGAGTTCTTTTTCAGACATACCCCTCTGTACTGTCGTATTACCCGCAGCGATTCCGGAAGGTTGATATAACGACCGTTTTCTTTTTTTTGAAGCGAAAGGACCTGGTCCACATGAAGAGATGTAAAGTCCTTACGTTTTCCTGCCAGTATCTCAAACGCCTCCATCACCGCATATTCCTGAAGGATAGGATCCTGTGCAAAAAATTTTTCATCCAGAAGATAGCCATTTTCTTTCCGGCAGCCTGCCAAAAGCTCCCTTCCCTTTTTCTGAAGATACGAATCTGCCTCTGCCAGAACCCGTGCGGTTTCTGCCATATGCTCCACCGCTTTTGCATTGATCTTCTGTTCCATAGCCGGAAGAATATGGTTACGGATCCGGTTTCTTGTATAGTCATCTGAAAGATTGCTGCTGTCTGTGATATAGGAAATACCTCTCTCTTTCAGATAATTGACGATCTCCTTCCGTTCTAAACACAAAACCGGCCGGATGATCTCACCATTTACCGCCTGTATCCCGGAAAGTCCCCGGATACCGGTTCCCCTTGCCAGATGATGCAGCATAGTCTCTGCCAGATCGTTGCGATTATGTGCCAGCGCAACCCGGAACTGTCCGTTCTTTTTTGACTGTTCTCCGGAAAAACCAAGTCTCTTTTTTTCCTCCTGAAACGCCTGTTTTCGCACGATTCTTCCGGTTTCTTCTTCTCCCAGCTTCCACTTTCCGGAAAGTTCCGGAACCGGATAATGCCTGGACCGGAAAGGGATTCCCCAATCCCGGCAGATTTTTTCCACAAACTGCTCATCCCGGTCCGCCTCCTGGCCCCGGATCCCATGATGGACATGAACCACTTCCATGGAAAAACCGATCTCTTTCTGAAGACTTTTCAAAATATGAAGCATTGCTATGGAATCCGCCCCTCCGGAAACCCCTGCCACAACCATATCCTCTGCTTTCAGCATCCGATTGTCTCTGATATATTTTCTTACACGTGTGATCATTTTTTCTCCTGTAACCAAAAATACTCTATTTTTTCCACAATCCTGCCACAACTACTGTCATATCATCCCTGGCATGATAATCACTGTATCCCAGGACCCTTTCCAGTATTCCCCGTCCCATCTCCCTGGGCTCTTTTTCCCGGACATCCATAATGATCTCCTTCATGGTTTCCTCTTCCCGTTCTGTAGGAAGTGCATCCAGAACTCCATCTGTCATCATGATCAGATAATCTCCATGATAAAGCTTCCTTGAGGCAGTATCAAAATCCAGCTGCTGGACCAAGCCTGCTGCAAGATTTTCCGAAGCAATGGATTCCACCCAGTGATCTCTTTTAATAAATGTGGAAGACGCCCCTGCTTTCAGAAAATCACAGATCCCGGTATAAAGATCCACCGCACAGATATCGACAGTAGAAAACATCCCTTCCCGTCCTTTCAATAGCAGTGCGGAATTCACCATTCTGGCAGCTGTTTCCTGAGAAAAGCCGGATTCCAGAAACTGTTCCAGAAGTTCTACCACGATCTCGCTTTCTTTAAACGCTTCTATTCCGGAACCCATCCCATCAGACAGACAGAGAAAAAACCTGCCATCCTCTTCCTGACGACAGATATAATTGTCTCCGGAAACCTTTTCCGCTTCTCTTGTAAGCCGCGCTACTCCGTAAAGCATCTGATAACTGACATCCTCCACAAAATGGACCATACGAAAATCTCCATTTACAATACTGCGGCTGTCGGCGTCCGGCGTCATGGAGCTTCCGCAGATCCTGGACAGGATCTGTGCGATCTCTGTCATGGAAACACACTGTCCGCTCCTGGCTCTCAGATTCAGAAATATCTGCCGTCTTCCTTCGATCTTATCCATGACCCAGACATTCTTTACAAGTACATGCTTTTTACGAAGAGCCTTTTTCAGATCTTCCTGAAACTGCGGATCTGCCGGCATGATATCATACAGCTCTTCTGCCATATGATCCATGATCCTCGAGATTTCCGTCAGCTGCTGTGCAACTGCAAGCCGGCTTTCGATCATCCGGTTATCCCACACGAGATTCTGCCTTTCTTCACGAAATCCCTCATTCAGGACCTGAAAATACTGGGCGGAACGGCCGCATGCTCCCATCCATTCACTGCGTGCTCTCTGGATACTCTCTTCATTGCCTTCCTCCATGGTACGGATCATATTCTCACTGCCCCGCATGGTTTCCCCGGCACGCTCTCCCCAGCAGATCTCTCTCTGATAACATCTGGAACATACAGCCGCACTGGTGTCCGATATGATACGGTTCAGCTGTCCTCCACTCAAAAATTCCTTACGGTAAGGCATTCCGTAGAATGTATCCGCAAGCTTCCGGAAGGATGCTGCATACCGTTCCACTTTTTCCTTCTGGGGATGGCTTTCACAAAGCGGCAGCATTTCTTCTTTTTCCTTCGTTTTTCCCGAAAAGACAGTTTTTGCCATGTCCCGAAGTATCAGCAGTATGCTGACTACGAGCATGGCAATGATCCATTCCTGCATATTTTCCCCTCCCCTTATAACCTTCACTGACTGAACATTATAAAGGAAGATCCCTGAAATATCTGTCAAAGCCGCACGAAAATGTCAAAAAAAATTTCGTCGAAACCTTTGATTTTCAGCTATTTTTCTTCCTGAAACACGATCTCGTTATCTTTCACAAGTCCCAGCTTCTCACGAGCCGCCTCTTCCACATATTCGTCGGTCTTCATATGTTCTTTCTCTGCTTCGATCTCCTTGGTACGTTCCTTCTCACTTTCAATGGACTTCTCCAGTGCTGTAGCTTTGGAATCATAATAATCCCTGCGCCGTTCCAGAGTCTTACTCTGTAGCATAAGGCTTCCCAGCAACACCAGTGCAATCACCATGATCCCCGCCATGCCAAGATAATTATATCCGATCCGTTTTTTTTCTTTTCCATTTTTTGGATTTTTCAATCTGCTGCTCCTTTTTTACACAATCTGATCTCTTTACCTTTTACGAGCTTATACATCCAAATTTTACAACTTCTTCAAAAAAATATCAACCGGTTTGCTGTCATTTTAGCTTTAATGGAACAGTCTTTTTAAAAGGGATCCTTCTTTTTTGTCCTTTTTCCTGCCAAGATAGGTAAGACTGTCGATTTTTCCCTCCAAGCTAAGCTGCCCGCTTTTCAGATCAAGATGTTTTACATGAAGTCCTTCGCCTTTTATGGATAACTTTCCTTCCTCTGTATGCAGCAGTATTTCTTTTTCATCGAAAGAGATCACCTCCCGAATTCCCGTTATGGTGCCGCCTTTCTGCCGCTCCAGCATCAGACTGTGAAATGCTGCCGGTTTCTTCTCGTCCAATCCATACCTCCCTGGGGATGATTTCTCTTTTATTTTATGAAAAATCCATCCGGAATAGACCATCACGCCCAAACGGCAGCTGTCCCTGCATCAGATATAGCGGAACATGCTTTCCACCTCATCCTTTTTTACCGTTTCCTTAACTTCCAGGACTTCAACCTTTACATTACGGCTTCCAAACTGGATCTCCACAGTGTCACCGGTCTTTACCTGTACAGAAGCCTTGGCCGGCTTGTCATTGACCAGAACTCTTCCTGCATCGCAGGCTTCATTTGCCACCGTACGGCGTTTGATCAGTCTGGATACTTTCAGATATTTATCAAGACGCATAATTTTTCCTCCTAAAAAAGCAGGGGAAACCAAAAACCGGTTTCCCCTGCCGTTATCACTCTGAACCAACAGATTATTTACCGTTGACAACGTCCTTTAAAGCTTTTCCTGCTTTGAACTTCGGAGACTTGGAAGCCTCGATCGTCATGGTCTCACCAGTCTGAGGATTTCTTCCCTCTCTTGCAGCTCTTGTGCTTACTTCGAAAGTTCCAAATCCAACCAGCTGAATCTTCTCGCCTTTTTTCAGTTCATCTGTTACAACATCGATAAAAGATTTCAGAACAGCTTCTACATCTTTCTTGGAAAGATTGGTGTCTTTCGCCATTGCTGCCACTAACTCTGTTTTATTCATGGTGTTTCCTCCTATAATTGATGTTCTCTTATTTTTGACTTTGCTTTATATATATACCGCTTTTGGCTTATAATGTCAAGGTTTTTCGCATATTACAGGCGGAATGTGACCATTTTATCATTTCATGGAATCAATCATTTCATGGAATCAACCATTTCAAGAACCGCCTTGCCCATTGCATCAGATTTCTCGTCTGCATCTGCAAGAGATGTTCCCTTAACGCCATAATAGAATTTAACCTTAGGCTCTGTTCCGGACGGTCTTACGCAAACCCATGCATCATCGGTAAGCTCATAGTAGAGAACATTGGAATTCGGAAGTCCTGTCGGCTTCTTCTCACCTGTTGCAAGATCTGTGATCTCATCCAGCTTGTAGTCACGTACAGCAGTCACCTTATGTCCGGCAAACTCAGCAGGCGGATTCTGACGAAGTGTTGTCATGATCTCCTGGATCTTCTGAAGTCCCTCGATACCCTTCATGGTAACTGCCTGAATGGCATCCTTATAGTAACCGAACTCCTCATACATATCGATCATTGCATCCCAGAGAGTCTTGCCCTGTGTCTTATAGTAAGCAGCAGCTTCGCAAAGTGCCATGGTAGCAACAATGGCATCCTTGTCCCTTGCATAGGTTCCGATCAGGCAGCCGTAGCTCTCCTCAAATCCGAAAAGATATGTACCCTTGCCACTATTCTCAAATCCGAGGATCTGCTGTCCGATGTATTTGAATCCGGTAAGTACTTCGATAAGATTCACGTTGTATCCCTTGGCAATGGCATCTGCCAGGTTTGTTGTAACGATAGTCTTTACAAGAGCTCCGTCCTCCGGAAGGCTTCCGTTTACAGCCTTTCTCTGGCTCAGCTCATAGTTTGCAAGAAGGCATCCGGACATGTTACCGGTAAGATCATGATACTCTCCGTTTTTATCCTTTACGCGGACGCCAAGACGGTCTGCATCCGGGTCTGTGGCAAGTACGATGTCTGCATCCACTTCCTTCGCAAGCTTCAGGCCAAGCTCAAATGCCTCTGCTGCCTCCGGGTTCGGATAGCTGACTGTCGGGAAATCCCCGTTCGGAAGCTCCTGTTCCGGTACTACATATACATTCTCAAATCCAAGCTCTTTAAGGATCCTTCTGGCCGGGATATTGCCGGTTCCGTGAAGAGGTGTGTAAACGATCTTCAGGTTCCTGCCCTCTGCCTGGATCGCATCCATATGGATGATCTGTTTCTTAAGCTCTGCCATGTAAGCATCATCGACAGCCTGTCCGATCACTTCGAAAAGTCCTGCCTTTACTGCGTCTTCCTTGTCCATGGTCTTTACGGTATTCCAGTCGGAGATTGCCTTTACCTCGCCCATGATACCGGAATCATGAGGTGGTGTGATCTGCGCGCCGTCCTCCCAGTAAACCTTGTATCCGTTGTATTCCGGAGGATTGTGGCTGGCTGTTACGTTGATACCTGCCACACAGCCCAGATGACGTACTGCAAAGGAAAGCTCCGGTGTCGGACGAAGTGTCTCAAAGATATAAGCCTTGATCCCGTTTGCTGCCAGGCAAAGTGCTGCTTCCTGGGCAAACTCCGGTGACATATGACGGGAATCATATGCGATAGCAACTCCCTGGGATTTCTTGTCAACCTTGGCAATATAGTTTGCAAGACCCTGGGTTGCTCTTCTTACCACATAAATATTCATACGGTTGGTACCTGCGCCGATGATACCACGCAGGCCTGCCGTACCAAACTCTAGATCCATATAAAAACGCTCTTTGATCTCATTCTCGTCGTCTTTGATCGCTTTCAGTTCTTCTTTTGTCGCCTCATCGAAGTATGGGTTTTCAAGCCACTGATTATAGATTTCTTTATAATCCATGTTCCAAAATACCTCCCTGTTTCTTTATATAAGATACTTAATATTATATAACAATTTTCAGAAAAAGGGAAGTTTTGTTTTTGTCACATTCAGAATCATTACTGCCTGAAGCACTGTTTTGAAAATTCCTCCCACTGTTTTTTCTGATGGATCAGGGTTCTCAGCTTTTCCACATTTTTTCCGGAGATCACAGCCTTGTTATGTGTATAATAATGGTTTGCCAGTTTCCAGTATTTTTCCGGATAACAGAACCGGACTCTCAGGTTCTGCCACTCAGACTCCGAGAGCGGCCGTACGGAATCATATGCAGAAAGCATCTTCTGCGCGAGGTGCAGATCCCAACTGTATTTCTCCAGAATTTTCCGCATAAAGCGGTACAGATCTGCCATCTGCACATCAAAGCTCCAGTGACTGAAATTCGTCACCGCTGTGTTTTTCCCAAGTATCAGCACATTATGCTGATTATATTCGCCATGACAGATACTGCCGCTTTGAAGAGACTGCTGCCGCAGATTTTTATAATCCGTGGTTTCCAGCATAGCTGCCGCTTCTTCTCCTTTTTGCAGAAACCATTCCACGCTTTTCAGATAATCTTTCTCAAAAGAATTGACCGCTCCTTTTTTTCGGATAAAACGGCGTATTTTTTTTATTTCCTGATTATGCCGGATATATTCTTCCTGCAGATTTCTTCCCGCATAATCCATTTCCACAGGAAGCTGCATGATCTTGTGGATCTGTGCCAGAGTCCGGATGCTTTTTAAAATATCGTTTTCGGATCTCGTGTCACATTCCCGTCCCTCAAACCAGATCTGTGCAGTATATGGAACAGAATCTTTGTCCCTGCTTACCAGTACGCCTTCCCTGTTTCTGAGATAGGCGTCCACAAGACAGTTCTGTTCTTTCATTTTTTCAAGAAGCTGCTGCTGCATGGAAAGCTTTTTTTCCGAGCCATGAAATTCTCGGAGTATCACCGGACCTTTTTCTGTCCGGCACAGAAGTGCCCCCCGCACCCTGCCGGAGAATGAAGCCGTAAGCCCATACTGCTCCAGCACGCTCAACCCATAATCATACAAAAAAGTTCCCCCCTGCCTTATTTTACGTTCTATTTTATGCAGGGGGGATTTTTGTTATTCTATTCGGTTTTTATGCTGTCTTTTTCTGCTGTTTCAAGAAGTTTTTCTTTTGTATTAAGGGTTGGATCTTTCAGCACACAGTCAAGAAGTCTTTCGAGCAGTGCTCCCAGTGCCGGTCCGGCCGGATGTCCTGCCTTTATAAGATCCTTTCCGGAAACTGCCAGGGTTTTCAGAGATGTACATTCTCCTCTTTCAAGGATTCCCTGGTAAGCTTCCGTCACACCGCCTAACCGCGCCAGCTTCTCCTCCCTCCTGTAAGTGCTCTGGGATAAAAGATCTGCCTTCTGCACTTTCAGATACAGCGGAAAAAGCTCTTCTCCGATAAGATTCACAGCTCTCCGCACATCCTCGGCGTCCGGAGTGGGACGAAGATCATGATACCGGATCAGACGACAGGTATTTCGGATCGTTACATTATCAAATTTCAGACGGCGCAGGATCTTTCCTGCCAGCTTTTCGCCTACCGGTCCGTGAGTCTTAAAGTGGTCTCTTCCATTCTCATCTGTCTTTTTTACAACCGGCTTGGCAATGTCATGAAGAAGCATGGTGATACGAAGAAGCCTGTCATTCTCGATCTCCGTAAGGCTTTTCAGGATGTGCTCGCCTACGCTGCAGCAGTGATGGGGGGTATTCTGCGCTGTTTCCATACAGGCATCAAATTCCGGAAGAAATTCCCGGGTAAGGCCTGTCTCCCAGGCTGTCCGGAGGTAATCCGGATGATCGGATACCAGAAGCTTTACAAGCTCTGTCTGGATACGTTCTGCACTTACATGTTCCAGATTTCCGGACATTTTTGTAAGGGCAGCCTTCGTATTTTCCTCCACGGTAAATCCAAGCTGTGCGGAAAAACGCACTGCACGGAGCATCCGAAGGGCATCCTCTGTAAAACGTTCTACCGGATCACCAACACAACGGATGATCTTCCTATTGATATCCTCCATTCCGCCAAACAGATCCACCAGTCCATGCTCCGGATGATAAGCCATGGCGTTGATGGTAAAATCTCTTCGCTTCAGATCTTCCTCAAGACTTCTGGTAAAAGTCACGGCATCCGGGTGGCGACCGTCATGATATTCTCCGTCTACACGGTAGGTTGTCACCTCAAAGCCCTCTTTGCCCATCATTACAGTTACTGTTCCATGCTGGATCCCCGTATCTACAGTTCTGTGAAAAAGCTCCTTCACCTGCTCCGGAAGTGCGGAGGTAGTGATATCCCAGTCCCCAGGCACCCGGTCCAGGATGGAATCCCGGACGCAGCCGCCGACTACATAAGCCTCATAGCCGGCTTCATTGAGAATATGCAGGATCTGTTCTGCTTTTTGTGGTATGTTAATCGTCATAATAACTCCTCTTGATGATCGCTGCTGTCCGTTCAAAACACGTTTACATTTCGCTGTATTATCTCCATGTCAGCAGCCGAATAATATTCTGATATGTTTTCCTTAACGCTATTATAACATAGATTCATAAAAACAGCGGAGCATATTTTGCCCCGCCGTTGTTTCTGCAATATGGTTCCTGTTCACTCCGTTCTCAGTAACACGCTTCGCGATGCACAGAATTTATGCTGATCGCATAAATTCGCGCGGTATGTCTCGGGTTTTCTGTGACCTTCGCTCACACAAAACACCTCGCGGGACATTACCAGTGAACAGTAACGCAATATGATCATCCCACTTTTTTGAAGTGGCCTGCTGTGTTTTTTTAGTATGCACGTCCCCAGTAAACCATTTTCTTAGCCGGTTTTCCGCAGCATACGCAAACGTCGCTTAACTGCTCCTGCTCAAACGGCATACATCTGGATGTTGCCTGGAAATCTTCCTTGATCTTGTCTTCACATGCACGATCACCGCACCACATAGCTTTGATGAATCCCGGTTTGCTGTTGATGATCTCACCGAACTCCTCATAATTCTTTGCTACGTAAGTATGTGCCTCTCTGTGTGCACGTGCGCGCTCCAGCATATCATGCTGAATGGTATCCAGAAGCTCTTTTACCTTATCTGCAAGCTCCTCGAAGGATACTGTATATTTCTCACGGGTATCTCTTCTGCAGAGAACTGCCTGACCGTTCTCGATATCCTTCGGTCCACATTCCACACGAAGCGGGATACCACGCATCTCCTGCTCAGCAAACTTGAATCCCGGGCTCTTGTCTGTCGCGTCAACCTTTGCACGGATACCTGCTGCCTTCAGTGCTGCAAGAAGCTCGTCAGCCTTCTCCATAACACCTTCTTTACGCTGCTGGATCGGGATGATCACAGTCTGTACCGGAGCGATCCTCGGAGGAAGAACAAGTCCGCTGTTATCACCGTGAACCATGATGATCGCACCGATCATACGGGTTGTCATTCCCCAGGATGTCTGGTGAACATATTTCAGTGTGTTATCTTTATCTGTGTACTGGATTCCGAATGCTTTGGCAAAGCCATCTCCAAAGTTATGGCTTGTACCGGACTGGAGAGCCTTACCGTCGTGCATCAGAGATTCGATGGTATAAGTAGCCTCAGCACCTGCAAATTTCTCCTTGTCTGTCTTCTGGCCTTTGATGACCGGAATCGCAAGAACTTCCTCGCAGAAGTCTGCATAGATGTTCAGCATCTGGATGGTACGCTGCTCCGCTTCCTCAGCTGTTGCATGAGCAGTATGTCCCTCCTGCCACAGGAACTCTCTGGAACGAAGGAAGGGACGTGTTGTCTTCTCCCAACGGACAACGGAACACCACTGATTATATACCTTTGGAAGATCTCTGTGGGACTGGATCTCTTTCTGGTAGAAATCGCAGAACAGAGTCTCAGAAGTCGGACGCACGCAAAGTCTCTCCTGCAGCGGATCAAGGCCGCCATGAGTCACCCATGCAACCTCCGGAGCAAAACCTTCTACATGATCTTTCTCTTTATCAAGAAGAGACTCCGGGATAAAGATCGGCATGTAAACGTTCTCTACACCGGTTTCTTTAAATCTGCGGTCAAGCTCATGCTGGATATTCTCCCAGATCGCATAACCTGCAGGTTTGATCGCCATACAGCCCTTAACACTTGTATAGCCACAGAGCTCAGCCTTCTTAACAACGTCTGTATACCACTGAGCAAAATCCTCATCCATAGATGTGATGGCCTGTACTAATTTCTTTTCTTTTGCCATGATAAATCTCCTTTTTCTTGTGATCTGTTACATATTGCCGGCTGTCAGACAGCCACAGCAATCCGGAATCCTTCCAGCTCACTCTTCTGTCCCATAAACCGTACACTGTATTTACAATCCCGTTTTACGGACAAAAAAATAAGCCATCCAAATCCCTCACAAGGGACCGAATGACTTCGGCGGTACCACCCCAGTTAACAGCCTGAAAAGCTGTTCTCTCAACACCCGTTAACGCCGGAAACACACGCCACGCTTCAATCACGCAGAGCTCCGAGGCCGGTTCCACAGTTCACGCACAGGATCCTTCCACCAAAGCAGATCCCTCTCTGAGATAATTCCCTGTGTACTATTCTCATCATCGCCGTATCTTTGATATATTTTAGGCGAAAGCCGCCTCAAAGTCAACCCCAAACAAAAAAAATATAACAAGTCTCTCTGCTATAAGTTACTGTTCACTCCGTTCTCAGTAACACGCTTCGCGATGCACAGAATTTATGCTAATCGCATAAATTCGCGCGGTATGTCTCGGGTTTTCTGTGACCTTCGCTCACAAAAAACACCTCGCGGGACATTGACCAGTGAACAGTAACTGCTATGCTCCTATTCCTTCACAGACACAGCCGGCATCTCCAGATACCTGTTCAGATCTTCTGTGAGAATATGGAGCTTAGTTCTGGTATCCTGTTCCTGGTACGTCAGCCGGCCTGCGATCCTGGTGATATAATCCTCTTCTTCGATGATCTCACAGGTCTCAGGAAAATTGATATCATAATACTGTGCAAGATAAGATACCCAGTAATCCACCGGCACATGTCTGTCTGCGGATAACACGGATTCTCTTCTGAGACAGGACTCCCACACTGCCGGTGAGATCAGCCCTTCTCCTGCAGCTTTCTCAGAGACTCCCAGCATGGCTTCAACAGACGCCTCCAGCTTTACTCTGCAATTATCCAGCTTATCGGCATCCCGGATCAGTTTTGCATGGAAAAGTGTTCTTGCATCGTGGATTCCTTCCAGTTTGAAATCACTGTGCTTCCGAATTGCTGCATCGATCAGCTCATCAAATTTATCATCCTCCACGAAACGCCGGATCAGCTTCTCCTCCCCGAAGAGAAGTTCTGCACCGAACACGGCATGATCCATGGTTCCCGGCTCAAAGCTGTGAAATCTACGGATCTGCTCAAAACGGCCAATATCATGAAGCAGACCGATCAGCTCCGCAAGTTCCACATCTTCACCGGAACATTCCATTTTTCTGGCGATCTCTCCTGCGTATTTCATCACTCCATAGGTATGTACGATCTTCAGACAGATCTGTTCATCCTCCCGGTCGTATTCATCCAGATATTTTTCGAATTCCTGTTTTGCATGTGCAATGTCGATCATTCTGCCACACCCCTTCTTCTTTTGTTCATTCTGTAGCTCTGTAAACAGAATGATCACATAGCTTTCCATCACCTCTTCCATGCCGATATCCCGGGCATAATACTCAGATATGATCTGCTCCATGATCTCGCCCACCCGGTTGTTCCCATGGGTTTTAAAATACAGATAATGCTTTTTCTTCCTGCTTTTGGTCACCGATTCCGCAAGGAACTCCGAAACTATTCCCTGGCGCGGCATCCGGCTCAGAAAGGCAGTATCAAAGAATTCCCGGCTCATAAGGATATTTACCAGAATATCGTTTTCACCGCCCGCCTCAATCGCATGCACTGCCTGGGTATCAAAAATACAGATATCGCCCTCGCTGGTAACGATCTTCTTCCCTTCTATGGTCTGACTGCAGCTTCCAGACCAGAGATAACAAAGCTCTATTCTCAGATAACGGTCAAGCTCTTCTCTGTCCATCGTATTTCTTCAAGCTCCTCGTTTACCGGAAAATGACTGTTTCCGCTCTTTTTTTCAATATAACACGTTGTCCCTGTCCGGTAAACCGTTTTTTCCGGTTTCTTCTATTCATACTTTACGATTTCTTTCCGCAGCCGCTTCATGATCCGCTTTTCCAGGCGGGAAATGTAGGATTGCGAAATTCCTAAAAGATCCGCTACCTCCTTCTGTGTTTTCTCGCTTCCTTCCCGGTTTCCGATGCCGAATCGCAGACGGATGATCATCTGTTCCCGCTTTGTCAGTTTGCTGATGGCTTTTCCAAGAAGTGCGATCTCCACCTCATCTTCCAGACGTCTGGAAATCACATCGTCATCCGTTCCCAGGATATCCGAAAGCAGCAGCTCATTTCCATCCCAGTCCACATTCAGCGGCTCATCAATGGAAACCTCCATCTTTGTTTTGCTGTTTCTCCTCAGATACATCAGGATCTCATTTTCGATACATCGTGATGCATAGGTAGCAAGCTTGATATTTTTTACCGGATCAAAGGTATTGATAGCCTTTATGAGCCCTATGGTTCCGATGGAGATCAGATCCTCCACACCTACCCCTGTATTATCAAATTTCTTTGCAATATAAACCACCAGCCGTAGATTATGCTCGATCAGAACCGACTTTCCCTCTTTTTCCTTTTCTGTTCCCAACATTTCGATCACTTCAGCCTCCCGTTCCGCTGACAACGGCGCCGGAAGGATATCATTTCCACCAATATAAAAAACCTCTCCCGGACGATTGAACATAAATTTCCGGATCACCTGAAACGGATAGGATCTTGCAGCTGCTCTGTTCATAACATAAGCCCCCTTCTCAATTTAATAGTCTGGAATTCAAAAGTATCTCGTACTCTTCTCCCAAAGCTGAGGGCTCGGATGTTATAGCAAGCACCGGTTTTCCTACATGTACCACCCTTTCGGGAGTCTGGATCAGAAGTTCATCAAGGATCACTGCCAGCAGCAGTCCTTTTTTTCCATCTGCGGTATGACAGCTCAGAAAATGCGGCTGCAGACTGACAAATCCTGTATTTTCCAGTGCCTCTGGTTTATCTTTAATATCCATCAGTTTTTTCACCTGCTCTTTCGATATCAGGCTTCCCAAAAGTTCCTGTTTGATGATCGATACCGGCTGTTTTTTCACAGGATCCATAAGGAGATTTCCGGTATCATAAAAGCCGTATGTCTGCTGCAGCTTCCCCTGATATTTCAAAGTGACCGGAAAAATATTTCTTCTTCCAAACCGGAAGGTCTCGGTCACACATCCCAGAGTATAAAGTGTGCCATAAATCCCTGCCAGAAAAAGCAGAAATATTTTCACCGTCATGGTTCTTTCCGTTTCCAGTGCCTGATAGATCCCGCCAACCACAAAAGCTGTGAAATACAGAGCCAGAATGGTTTTTACAAGAAGGCCGCCTTTTTTCAGTCGAAAAGCAAACGACGCCATAAAAAAAGCGCAGCCGCCATGGATCAGTACAGCGGCAGGAAAAATGATCTTAAAAGGTACACATACAAGCAGGCAGGATACAAAAGATCCAAAGGCAGCGGATATCACACATCTTCTGCGTTTCCCGTCAAGATACAGAAATTTTCCCACAAGTCTTAAAAGCATGTAATCCATAAGGAAATTCGTCATAAAAACGATATCTATGTATATCCTCTGATACATAAGCTTCCCCCACTGCTGTTTCGTCTGCCATCGATTCTCAACTTTGGTAAGTGTATTTATTATAGGGCAGGCTCTTTGCATATTTTGTCAAATCCGGATGTCGATTCTTCTAACTTATCGGGTCGTTTCTGTCTGTCTCGACATTTATAGATTTTTTCTATGAATCGGCGACAAAAATGTATAAATTTCCGTACAATATTTGTATTTGTTGATTTTCGCACTTTATAGTGCTAAAATATTTTTTATTATATTTCGTAAAGAAATTCTATTATATGAGATACAGGAGGGAATCGAACAATGATCAATATTACCGGACATACCGGGCTTACCGGCCTTCTGGGAAGCCCCGTGGCACACAGCGTATCACCTTTAATGCACAATGAGGCATTCCGTTATCTTGGACTTGATTATGTGTATCTCTGTTTTGATGTAACAGAGGAGACCCTTCCCCAGGCTGTGGAAGGACTGAAAGCCTGTGGGATCAAGGGCTTTAACCTGACCATGCCAAACAAGAATAAGATCGTGGAGCTTCTGGACGAGCTTTCTCCCACTGCCCAGCTGATTGGAGCGGTAAATACCGTACGCAACGACAATGGAAAATTAAAGGGGTTTAATACTGATGGTTATGGATTTACCCAGTCTGCCAGAGATGCCGGCTGTGATGTAAAGGGGCGCACTATCACCGTTATGGGTGTCGGCGGTGCCGGAATGGCGATCTGCGGCCAGTCCGCCCTGGAGGGTGCAAAAAAGATCCATGTTTTTGCACGTCCTACCAGCCGTTACTGGGAACGTGCTGCTGCCATGGCAGAAAAAATGTCTCATATGACAGAATGTGAGATGATCCTTCATGAGATGGATGATCACACTGCGCTGAAGGACGCACTGGAGGAAAGCAATCTCCTCATCAATGCAACTTCTGTGGGAATGGTTCCGGATGTGACAGGCACCGTGATCCCGGACAAGGCTCTGTTCCATCCGGAGCTTACCGTAGCCGATGTTGTATATGAGCCAAGAGAAACAAGACTTCTCAGGGAAGCCCGGGAAGCCGGATGTCCGACCTTTAACGGAATGTACATGCTGCTCCACCAGGGTGTAAAGGCTTTCCACATCTGGACCGGACTGGACATGCCGGTTGAACTCGTCAGAGAGAAATATTTTAAATAAAAAATATCCGGCAATACTGACCGCCTCCGCATCACAGCGTGGTCTCAATATTGCCGGATCAAAAATAAAGGCGGCCCGCCTATCACACGGGTCGCCTTTTATTTATCCGTCAATCATCTGTTTTGTTTATTTCTTCTCTTCCTGAACCTCGATCTTACGGATCGTCTTGTTCTTGATCTCTTCTTTGATGAAGTCAATGAACTCACCAAGCTCTTTCATTCCCTCATCGCCAAGATAGCGGCTTCTTACGGAAACCTTACCCTCTTCTTCCTCTTTTGCACCAACGATAAGCATGTAAGGTACTCTCTCAAGACGTGCCTCACGGATCTTGTATCCCATCTTCTCGGAACGTCCGTCTACAGAGCAGCGGATTCCTGCTTCTCTCATCTGAGCTTCAACCTTCTGTGCATAATCGTTATACTTCTCGGAGATCGGGATCACACGAACCTGCTCAGGGCAGAGCCATGTCGGGAACATTCCTGCGTATTTCTCAATGAGCCATGCCAGTGTTCTCTCATAGCATCCCATGGATGTACGGTGGATGATGTACGGACGCTGTTTGTCGCCATTCTCATCGATATAGTACATATCAAACTGCTCTGCGAGAAGTGCATCCCACTGGATCGTGATCATTGTGTCTTCTTTTCCGTATACGTTCTTTGCGTTGATATCAACCTTCGGTCCGTAGAAAGCAGCCTCGCCCACATCCTCTGTGAATGGAATGTTCAGCTCCTCAAGCATCTGGCGGATATGGCCTTCTGTCTCTTCCCATACCTCCGGCTCACCGATGTACTTCTCTTTGTTTGTCGGATCCCATTTGGAAAGATGATAGGTTACATCTTCCTCAACACCAAGTACCTGCAGACAGTACTGGGCAAGTGCGATACAGTCTTTGAACTCTTTTACCATCTGGTCCGGTCTTACGATCAGATGTCCCTCGGAAATAGTAAACTGACGAACTCGTGTCAGGCCATGCATCTCTCCGGAATCCTCATTACGGAACAGTGTGGAGGTCTCGCCGAGACGGATCGGCAGATCACGGTAGCTGTGCTGCTCTGCTTTGTATACATAGTACTGGAACGGACATGTCATCGGACGAAGTGCATAAACCTCTTTGTCCTTCTCCTCATCACCAAGTACGAACATACCATCTTTGTAATGATCCCAGTGTCCGGAGATCTTGTAAAGATCGCTCTTTGCCATAAGAGGAGTTTTTGTTCTTACGTATCCACGCTTTGTCTCCTCATCCTCGATCCAGCGCTGAAGCTCCTGCATCATGATCACACCGTTTGGCATGATAAGCGGAAGTCCCTGTCCGATCACATCTACAGTTGTGAAGATCTTCATCTCACGGCCAAGCTTGTTATGATCACGTCTCTTTGCTTCTTCCATCTGCTCCAGATGCTCTTTCAGCTCATCCTTTGTAGCATAGGCTGTTCCGTAGATACGTGTAAGCATTGCGTTCTTCTCACTGCCTCTCCAGTATGCGCTGGAAGAAGAAAGAAGTTTGAATGCCTTGATGCCTTTTACACTCATCAGGTGTGGGCCTGCACAGAGGTCTGTCCAGTCTCCCTGTGAATAGAAGGAAATCTCTTCTCCCTCCGGAAGATCCTCGATCAGCTCAACCTTGTATGGCTCATTTTTCTCTTTAAAGTATGCGATGGCATCCTCACGGGATTTTGTAAAACGCTCGATCTTTGCGCCTTTTTTGATGATCTTTTTCATCTCTTTCTCAATGGCGTCAAGATCCTCACGTGAAAATGGATCGTGGTCGAAATCATAGTAGAAGCCTGTATCAATGGATGGTCCGATGGCAACCTTTGCCTCCGGGTATAAGTTCTGTACAGCCTGTGCCATTACGTGAGATGCTGTATGACGGAGAACTGCAAGGCCCTTCTCGTCTTTCGCTGTAAGGATATTCAGCTCACAGTCGCTGTCAAGAACTGTACGAAGATCTACGACCTCTCCGTTTACTTCTCCTGCACATGCAGCACGTGCAAGGCCTTCGCTGATGTCATATGCGATATCGATCACAGCTTTTGCTTCTGCATATTCTTTTTTTGAGCCGTCTTTTAATGTAATGATCATTGTTGTTTCTCCTTTCATTTGAAATGAAGTTTCTATGGTACACAGTATGTGTCTGCTTTTGCAAGAGATTCTGCAATAAAAAAATCCCTCACAGTACATCACATACTGTAAGGGACGAGTTCATTCATTCTCGCGGTTCCACCCTGCTTGCTCTGCTGCCCGGTCATGCCAGGATGCAAAGCCTCTCAATTATGATGATAACGGAATCACCGGACCGGATTGGGGCCACTCGGAGGTAGTCTTCGGCTGTTTCCCGATAAGATGTTTCCAGCACTTCACATCTCTCTCTGTAACGTTTCACAGCTTACTCGTCTCGTCAACGTGTTTTTTATTTCTTTTTCTGTGGTTCATTATAAGCGCAGTATTTTTATTTGTCAACGCATGTTGACAAAATTTTTGAGATTTCTCTTCTCGCACAGATCTACAGATTTCCCATGAGTTTGTCTTTGATAATAGCCAAAATCTCACGGGGAATGTAGATAAAAAGACGCCAGCTTCGATACCTGGAAGGTACCATGGCCACTTCCCGGAATCCACATTTTCTTGCAATGGCTGCTCCTCTCCATACATGAAAATTGTTCGTCACCACGCCTACGGAACAGTCTGTAGTTCCGATCTTTCTGCAGCTGAATTCCAAATTCTCTTTCGTACTGGTAGATTCCTCTTCCCGTATCAATCTGTCCCCGTCTATTCCGTGACCGGTAAGATAACGATACATAGCCTCTGCCTCGGAAATGTTTTCTCCATCGCCTTTTCCTCCAGAGAGCACTGCCTTCGTACCCGGATTTTCTTCAAGATAAAGAAGGGCCCTTCTGGCTCGTTCCAGAAGGGCAAGTGTCATCCGTGTTCCGTCCACATGGGCACCTAACACGATAATGTAATCCAAATTCTTCTTTACGCTCATTATCTTCCGCAGCAGTGTTTGTATTTCTTGCCGCTTCCGCATGGGCACGGATCGTTTCTTCCGACCTTGTGCGGTTTCACAACTGTGCCGGATTTCTTCTGCTCCATGTAGAGGGTTTTCTTTTTCTCTTCTGTGAAGATCTTGTCCCACTGAGGAAGGTTGTAAAGCCAGTCAGCCTTGGCATCTACCATGTTCTTATAGAGTGCCTCTTTATCAAATGCAAGGTTTACCTTGGTATCCTCATCCATAGTCTCGATCGGGTTCGGAACCTTCAGACTGTCATTGATTCCGTCAAGGAAACCAACCATAGTCATAACGTCCTGACCGTATTTCTCAGCAAGCTCTTTTACAGTTCCGGAAACGATCTCATCCGGGTTCTCAAGAAGCTGCTCATAAATATTCTTCTCAATGTTAAAATAATTTGCCCAGAAGCGCTGAAGCTTATTCTTATCTGCATTCTGATTATAAGCAATGGAACGCCACTGCTCAAGAATTGTCATATCGCTCATTGTCTGATCCTCTTTTCCAAAATTTTAGATAAATAAGACGGAGATTTATATTCCGCTTCGCAATTTCTATTTATTATATCATCTTTTGGCGAAGAAATCAAATACATCTGTTTCATATCAGTTTTGAAAGGTAAATTTATTTTATAGCCTACCCATTTTGTGATTTCACATATTTACACATTTCTTATAAATTTAGGAAAGTTATCCACATTGAATGATTACACGGATTCCCTCTCTAAAAAAATGTGCATAAATTTGTGTTTTCCTCTTGGCAGGCATCACCTTCTTTGCTAAAATTAAATCAGTTTAGAACTGCTCTATGTAGCTCCACTTTTATATCTTCCCTGAATCCGTGAAGTTGATTTCTTCACAGGCTCCTTAAATCCTATAATTTCAAGATTTTGCGATACTCTGTTGTTCAATATCATTATTCACCCAACCGGTCTCAGCATCAGATTAAGAACGGTGATATTGTACTCACTTACCTTGGAATGCTTTGCATGGGCAGAATGTTGAGATGCTCCTTACAAACAAAATACAACCGACAGCTCTTGCAAATGGTCTTGTTCCGGTAGATATCGATGTGACACCTATGGATAATTCGAAATCCAAAAAGGAAGGTGTTTCACGAACCTACAAAGAGGTGACGGCTATGCGCCTATGATGGCATATATAGGTACAGAGGGGTACGCCATCAATTTCGAACTCCGTGAAGGAAAACAGCATTGTCAGAAGGGGACGGTTAAATTTCCGCAGGAAACAATAACGCTTTGCCACAAACTGACAGATAAGCCGCTGTTGATTCGCCTTGATTCCGGCAATGACTCCATCGACAATGTTGCTGTTCTGATGGATGCAGGCTGCTTTTTTATTATCAAGCGGAACCTTCGCCGGGAAAACACGGATGATTGGTTTGAAATAGCAAAGCAGTACTGCCAGAATATAAACAGTCCCAGAGATGGAAAAACTGTTTATATAGGCAGTAACTGGAGAACCGTTACCAATAAGCAGTTCAATAAAGAGTTTACACTCCGTACCGGCTACGAGATTACGGAACGAACCATTGATAAATATGGTCAGTTCAATCTGGTTCCCGATGTTGAAGTTGAAACCTGGTGGACAAACCTTGGTGACCCGGATGAGGAAATCATCCGTCTGTATCATGCCCATGGAGAATGTGAGCAGTTTCATAGTGAGGTAAAAACTGACATGGATCTGGAGCGACTTCCATCTGGAAAGTTCACGACCAATGCACTGATACTCGAATTGGGGATGATCGCATATAACATTCTCCGTATGATCGGTCAGGGCACAATTGGAGGACGAACACCTTGTCAGAAGAGGGATGTTAAACGCCGTCGTTTACGCACAGTTATCAGCAGCCTGATCATGATGGCAGGCCATGTAACCATGCATGCACGCCAGTTGATAATCGGCCTTGGAAAAAGCAACGTCTGGCGGCATATATTTTCTGATATCTGTCAGAAATATGCTGTCACAAACGCATAAGTAACAAAGCAATTTTATAGTAGGCTTATTTCGTGTACCTTTTTTTGCCCAATGAGCGCTTGGAGTCACGACATTGGTATTGAAAATAGACAGGGAAGTATATTTTTATCATGGAACCAACTTGCCCTTGGCAGGTTGGTTCACTTAAAGGATGAATTTCACGGATTCAGGAAATTATTTATTCTTATATATGTACATATAGCACGGAGGTGGTTTTATGAAGTATATTCAGGATAATGGGAAAATTAAATTATGTGAAACTGATAATATGGATCATCTTGTGCGGTTAACACAAACGTTGAATGAAAATAATATTCCTTATGAAACCAGATTGAAAAAAGCAACATTTATCAATAATCTTTTTTTCTTGATTTTTTATCATACTTTTGCATCGGGAATTGATCATAAGAATGAAACAACATGTATTTATGTACTAGAAAAGGATTTTGATGCTGCCAAAAAAGCAATAGTAAACTACAGAGAGACTGCGAGAAAAAGTCTGTAAATAAGATTCTTCTATGATAATGAAGGGTGAAAAGTTCTTTCACAGAGCTTTTTACCCTTGCTTTATATATAACAGGTGCAAATCTGCAATGTCAGGAGCAGGCGGATTTTCCGCCTGTCTTAACTGTTTCAGAGTTACTGTTCACTCCCAATGTCATTTACTTAAGGAATTTCCTTGTAAAAAAAGGATTTTGATATGGATCACTTAAAAGAACTCTACCATCTCAGATGGTCACAGGAAACAGCATACCGGGATCTAAAATACCCACTATGTTTAAAAGCATTTCATAGCCAAAAGTATGCTTATATTGTACAGGAAGTATTTGCCAGGGTACCCATAAGCTTTTGTTACCGTTAGCAGTAACTGCCCATGTGCTGTACCGCAAGACCGTGGGAAATTATCCGATCTTTCACAGTGGAAATGATGCACAGATCCATGACATGCTGGAAAATCTCTATATCGAATATCTCGGCCACGCAAAATACAGCTGCACCTTTCTCAACTCCATTCTGGGCCATGCTGCTGCGTTTTCACGAAAATGATATTGAATCCATCCTTACAAAGGACAGCACCGGAAATTCTGTAACGGAAATCCTCAACTACCTGAACCGTCACTACCAGAGCGTTACCTTACGTGAAGCTGCGAAGCATTTTGGCTATAGTACTTCCCACTTCAGTACCCTGATCAAGGAAAGTACCGGACGGACATTTTTACAGATCATCCGAGATATCAAGCTGAACCAGGCATGTCATGCTCTGCGTGAAACCTCTCTCAGCAATCTTGCGATCTGTGAACTTGTAGGGTATGAAAGTCCGGAGCATTTCATGCGTACTTTTAAAAAAACATATGGAATGACTCCCGGTGAATACCGGAAGAAGAACAGGGAATAAAAGATTACAAGATCTTATATATTTTCTGTATAACAGATGCCGTTCCGGGAGATACTTATCATATCCTCCCCTTTAGAATGCAGAGGGCTTCGCGATGGTGCAGGCCCTCTGCGTTTCTCTTTTCACACTGAAGGTCATTTCACACCAAGCTTCTCAAGCGCCTTCGCCGCCTGCTTCAGATTCTCAAACTGGATGGTATGGATACCGGCTTTTCCGGCTCCCTCACAGTTCACGGCACGATCATCCAGAAATACCGATTTCTCCGGTTTCAGGCTGTAACGCTTCAGAAGTGTTTTGTAAATATCCACCTCCGGCTTGATCTGCTGCACATCACAGGAAAATACCACTCCGTCCATATATTTCAGAAAAGACATATCCTGCTTTGTACGATCCAGCATATAAGTTCCGTAGTTGGAAAGGACATAGAGATGATATCCCTGATTTTTGAGATATTTCACCCAGGTTTCCGCATAATCATACAGATGCATACACTCCGGATCACGTCGTACCACCTCACGGATATCTGCTTCATATTCCGGTGCACTTTCCACAAATTTATCTACATACCAGGAATCCTCATGCTGTCCACGGTCCTGTTCCTCCCAGATCGGGTTTCGAAATACTGCATCTGCGATTTTCTGATACTTTTCTTCCGGGAAGTCATAGCTCCGAAGATACTCTTCCCAGTCATAGCCCATCAGCACATTTCCCACATCAAAAATAATATTCTCGATCATACGGTTTTCATCCTCTCTCGGCTTCTTATTTCCCCAGATCCGGTACGCCATCCAGAAAACATACGCTACGATTGGTACCAGAACTGCTGCCGCAAAAGCCCCCCGGAATAAAGCCTGGGCGTTTTCACTGCTTCCCCAGGCAAATGCCATTGGAAGGCAGAATATAAGAAGTAATATGACAACACCTGCAAGTGCCGCGATTCTTTTAAAATTTTTCATTGAACTTCCTTTCACATGATACATCCGCTATTCTATCTGTTATTTTAACTGAATATCTCTTTGAACCAAAAGGGCGCCGGAGAAATTCTTCCCCGGCGCTTCCTGTTGTCATAATCCTGATACTGTAAAAATAATTATCTATAAATGATGTCGTTTCTTCCTGGTCCATTAGAGATCATTGTGATCGGGAATCCAATATGTTTTTCTACGAACTCTACATATTTTCTGCAGTTCTCCGGAAGATCCTCATATTTTTTGATTCCACGGATATCGCATTTCCATCCCGGAAGCTTCTCAATAACCGGTTTTGCTTTCTCAAGCTGCACAGTTGTCGGGAATTCTGTTGTCACCTCTCCGTCGATCTCATAGCCGGTGCAAACCGGGATCTCATCCAGATATCCCAGAACATCCAGTACTGTAAAAGCAACGTCTGTAGCTCCCTGGAGACGGCATCCGTATTTGGATGCAACACAGTCGAACCATCCCATACGTCTCGGACGGCCTGTAGTAGCACCGAACTCACCACCGTCACCGCCACGTTTTCTCAGCTCATCTGCTTCCTCGCCGAAGATTTCAGAAACGAATGCACCTGCTCCAACTGCACTGGAGTAAGCTTTGCATACGGTTACGACCTTCTTGATCTCATATGGAGGCAGGCCTGCACCGATGGCACCATAAGCAGCCAGTGTGGAAGAGGATGTAACCATCGGATAGATTCCGTGATCCGGGTCTTTCAGAGTTCCGAGCTGTCCCTCAAGAAGAACCTGTTTTCCCTCTTTCAGTGCATTCCAGAGATAGAGAGATACGTCGCATACGTATGGCTCAACCATCTTCTTGTATTCCATCAGCTCATTCATGATGTCTTCCGGTTTCAGAAGAGGCTTATGATAGAGATGCTCAAGTGTTACGTTCTTGGTCTCGCAGATACGTACAACCTTCTCTTTCAGTGCTTCCTCATCAAAAAGCTCACTTACCTGGAAGCCGATCTTTGCATATTTGTCAGAATAGAACGGAGCGATTCCGGATTTTGTGGAACCGAAAGCCTTGCCTCCAAGACGCTCCTCTTCATACTGATCGAACAGAATGTGGTAAGACATTACCATCTGTGCTCTGTTGGAGATCAGGATCTTCGGTGCCGGTACTCCACGGCCTACTACTTCGTTGTACTCCTTGAAGAATACCGGAATGTTCAGTGCAACACCGTTTCCGATGACACTGGTCGTATGTCCGTAAAACACACCTGACGGAAGTGTATGAAGTGCGAATTTACCGTAATCATTTACGATGGTGTGGCCCGCATTGGCTCCACCCTGAAATCTTACGATGATATCGGCTTTCTCAGCAAGCATATCTGTGATCTTGCCTTTACCTTCATCTCCCCAGTTTGCTCCTACTACTGCAGTTACCATAACACAGTTCCTCCTTGTGTCTTTCTCTATTATTCGGAACGGCATGTTCTCTGCCTGTAATACACAGAGACACGTCATTCCTGTCTGTGTTCATTTCTTAATGTTTATAACATCTTGGAATTATACGTTGATCTCAACCTTAACGCCAAGCAGATCCTTATGTGCATCCAGAACCGGCTGTACCACATTGGCGATAAATGCCTCTGTCTGCTCTTTGGCACGTCCTGTATATCTGGACGGATCCATGGATTTCTGAAGATCCTCAAGAGTCAGGTTAAATGCCGGATCTGCTGCGATCAGCTCAAGAAGATTGTTATCTTTACCCTCTACCTTCACGTTCTTTCCTGCTTCCATGGAAAGCTCACGGATACGCTCATGAAGTTCCTGACGGTCTCCGCCTGCCTTAACTGCATCCATCATGATATTCTCAGTTGCCATAAATGGAAGCTCAGACATCAATCTCTTCTCGATAACCTTCGGATAAACAACCAGTCCGTCTACAACATTGAGGCAGAGATCCAAGATTCCGTCGATCGCAAGGAATCCTTCCGGAACGCTGAGACGCTTGTTTGCAGAGTCGTCCAGAGTTCTCTCAAACCACTGTGTTGCAGATGTGATCGCCGGGTTCAGTGCATCGATCATCACATATCTGGACAGGGAAGCAATTCTCTCACTTCTCATCGGATTTCTCTTATATGCCATAGCGGAAGATCCGATCTGGGATTTCTCAAATGGCTCCTCTACTTCTTTCAGATGCTGAAGAAGACGGATATCGTTGGACATCTTATGTGCACTTGCAGCGATTCCCGCAAGGATATTCAGCACACGGGTATCAACCTTTCTGGAATAGGTCTGTCCGGAAACCGGATAGCAGGATCTGAATCCCATCTTCTCTGCGATCATCGGATCGATCTTGTCGATGGTCTCCTGATCCCCGTCAAAAAGTTCCAGGAAGCTAGCCTGTGTACCGGTTGTTCCCTTGGAGCCAAGAAGCTTCATAGTGCTTAATACATACTCAAGGTCCTCAAGATCCATCAGGAATTCCTGAGTCCAGAGAGTTGCTCTCTTACCTACGGTTGTCGGCTGTGCCGGCTGGAAATGAGTAAATGCCAGAGTCGGCTGATCCTTATACTGTGCAGCAAACTTGGAAAGCTCAGCGATCACGTTCACAAGTTTCTTGCGGACAAGTTTCAGCGCCTCTGTCATAACGATGATATCCGTATTATCTCCTACATAACAGGAGGTCGCTCCCAGATGGATGATACCTTTTGCCTTCGGGCACTGTACACCAAACGCATACACGTGAGACATTACATCATGGCGAACCTGACGCTCACGCTCCTTAGCCACATCATAGTTGATATCATCCGCATGAGCTTTCATCTCGTCAATCTGCTCCTGGGTGATGTTAAGGCCAAGCTCACGTTCCGTCTCAGCAAGTGCGATCCACAGCTTTCTCCATGTGCGGAATTTCATGTCCGGGGAAAAAATGTACTGCATCTCTTTGCTTGCGTACCGCTCTGACAGCGGGCTTACATATCTGTCTGTATTCATTATTATCCTCCTGATTACATACATCCGGGCCGGAATGGCGAATGATCCGTTATCTGCCCGAATCTGGTTAATTCACGCCTCTTGAAATTATATAACATTGCCTCTTTAAAAGCAACCGTTTGTTACTCCATACCCTGATGGAATTTTCCCAAAAATTCCTTCATTCTGCCATTTTCGGAAGAAAATACCTCCTGCGGCGTTCCCTCCACTGCGATCACACCCTTATCCATAAAGATGATACGGTCGGAAATATCTCTTGCAAAATTCATTTCATGAGTAACGATCACCATGGTGATATGCTCCTGAGCAAGATCCTTGATAACCTTCAGGATCTCACCGGTCAGCTCCGGGTCAAGTGCAGATGTAGGTTCATCAAAAAACAGGATCTTCGGATTCATACAGAGCGCACGGGCAATGGAAACTCGCTGCTGCTGTCCTCCGGAAAGCTGAAAAGGATATGCCTTCTCCTTGTCTGCAAGGCCCATTTTCTTAAGAAGGCTTCTTGCCTGGGCGTAAACCTCATCTTTCTTTCTCTTCTGCACCTTCAAAGGTGCATCCACTATATTTTTCAGTACGGAAAAATGCGGAAACAGATTGAACTGCTGGAACACCAGTCCCACATCACCGTTTTTGATGATCTCGCCGCTGTCCGGCGTCTCAAGTCCTGTGGCACAACGCAGGATGGTTGACTTGCCGGAACCGGAAGGACCGATGATACTTAAAACTTCTCCCTCTTCCACGTCAAGAGAGATATCTTTGAGAACTTCCAGTCCGTCAAAGCTTTTTTTGATATGTTTCATTTCAAATAATTTCATATTTTATACTCTCCATTCCGGTTAGCGGTAGTAATTCATACTTTTCTCAACCTTCTGCATCACAACAGCCACGATCAGGTTGAACACATAATAAAATATCGCAGCGATCACAAATGGCATCATTGTTGTCTGTGCACTTGCGATCTGCTTGGCAATGGTAAACATCTCCGCAACTGCCACAACAAACGCAAGGGAAGTATCCTTGACCAGCGTAATGACCTCATTTGTAATAGACGGCAAAATCCTCTTGATCACCTGTGGAAGGATGATGCGGAAAAATGTCTGCACCTTATTGTATCCAAGGATCTTTGCAGCTTCATACTGTCCCACCGGCATGGATTCAATGCCGCCGCGATAGATTTCTGCAAAGTAAGCTGCATAGTTGATGGCAAATGCGATAAATACAGCGATCAGACTATATCCCATGGAAATACGGATCCCGAAGATAAAATAAGGGCCGAAATATACCACCATCAGCTGCAGCATCAGCGGCGTTCCTCTCATGATGGATATGTACCCGGATACAATGGTACGGATCACTTTGTTTCTGGACATTCTGCCAAAACAGATCAGAAGTCCCAGCGGCAGAGAAAACAGCAAGGTTACAAAAAAGATCTCAATAGAGACCAGCATTCCTCCTGCCAGCTGCTGGAGCATTACACTAAAACTCATTTTTTTCCTCCTAGTTCGGAGTATCAGTCCCATTTATCGGACTGATACCTGTAATTCCTGTAAACAACAGGAAATGAGCGTGTACGGCAGCTCTTTCTGCGCCGAAGCACCCTCATTTCCTTTTTATGCGGAAGCTTCAAAAGCTTCTGCTATGTTTCTTATTTCTACTGCTGTTGGATAGCTTAAAAAAATATCTTCACAGCTTTTACTGTGCCGGATCTGTACCGGATCATTTGGATTCAGAATCGGTTTCTTTCTCTGTGCTGTCTGCACTTTCTTCTGTGTCAGCTTCTGCTGAATCAGAATTCTCTGTCTTATCCTTGTCCTCGCTGATGCAGAGCATGCTCTTATCCAGTTCATACTTATCTGCAAGCTTGTCAACCTCACCGGACTCGTCAAGCTTCTTGACCTCATCCCATACGAGATCCTTCAGTTCATCATTTCCCTTCTTGAATCCGATGCCATACTGCTCGTTCTGGATTGGCTCGTCAAGGATCACATATTTATCCTTGCCTCTCTGGGAAAGCTGATAGTTAGCAACACCGATATCAACAGCAACAGCATCTGCAGCTCCGGAATCAATATTCATAAATGCAGTGTTGTAGTCCGGATTCTCTGTAAGAGATGCAAAGCTGTCCTTCAGTTCCTTATTGTCATCGTTGTTCAATGCGTCCAGTGCAGCGGATGCAGCCTGTACAACTACGTTCTTGCCCTTAAGATCCGCAAGCTTCTCAATTTCAGAATCCTTGGCAACTACGATCACCTGCTCATTGTTGATGTATGGATCACTCCATGTATAGTCATCCTCACGTCCGTTGATAGTAAATCCATTCCATATACAGTCGATCGTTCCGGAGTTCAGCTCCATATCCTTGGAATCCCAGTTGATAGGCTTCTTAACAAGTTCCCAGCCAAGATTATCACATACTTCCTGGGCAAGGTCAAGGTCAAATCCTACATATTCTCCGTTATCATCCTTATATCCGAACGGAGGATATTCAGCATCAAATCCTACAATCAGGGTCTTATCCTCAACACCTGCCTGTACACTCACTCCTGTTACCATCATTCCTATTGTCATCGCTGCCGCCATTACTACTGCAACTGTTCTTTTCTTCATGGTCATTCTCCTTTTTTCGGTTATCTCTTTATCACATGGTCACTCTACCACGCGAAAGCGTATGGTTATAGTAACATACCCAAAAGGAGCTGTCAAGAGCAAACCTTCTGCTCTGCCAGATAATCTTTGTATTTCTTTCTGGCCGTTTTCAGATATGTTCTGGAAATTGGGATTTCCGTCTGTCCGACCACAAAACTGTTCTTCTTAAGTGAAGTTACCTTCTCCATGTTGATACAAAAGCTCGGATGACATCTCAGAAAGCTGCTGTCTGACAGCTGTCCCGAAAAATCCCCCAGCCTGGCTCTGCAGCTGATCTTTTTTCCATCGGTAAGATGAAATGTCACACTGTGAAGACTACTGGATATATATGCCAGATGATCGTGCTGCAGTGTATAAACCTGTTTCCTGTAGCGAAAATACAGCGCTCTTCCGCCTTCACGCCTGCACACCTCCAGGATATGTACCAGAACATGTTCCAGTTCTCCACTTTCAACCGGTTTGACCAGATAGTTATAGGCAAACACTTCAAATGCTTCTTTATAGAATTTTTCATTCTCTGCCACCAGCACAACCGGGATATAATGTCCTTTCAGGCGCATTGTCCGTACAGTTTCCAGACTCCTGCCCTGATCACCATCCAGCCCCAGAAATATCAGATCGCAGATCTTGTGTCCCTCTGCCAGTCCTTTCAGAAGACTCTCTCTGGTCCGATACAGAAGGAGCTCTGCATCAGGGACCAGTGTGGAAAGCTGCCTGTACAGCTTCTGTGCATCCTTTCGTATTTCATCACATATCGCGATCGTCATCACTGCCATTGCCGTGTTTTCCTCCCTCATGCTCTTTCTGATATTAACATTTTATTTTCAAAGAAAGACCTGCGCAATATGTGCTTCTAATTGTGCCTTGTTTTTTTACAAATTATTGCAATTCATGATCTGTTTTCGTATAATAATGTCATATAAGCACCAAAAGGAGTACTACTATGTCTGATTTCAGCAACAAATGCCGGGAATACCTAAAGGATACAGGAGAAAACGTTTATCAGTTATCTGCTTCTTCGGGACTTGACCGTACCTCGCTACAACGTATGATCACAGGGAAACGTCTTCCCGGTATTGATTTTGTGCGCCAGTTCTGCGATTCCCTCCGGATCAATCCTTCCCAGCGCAGGGAACTGATGGAATTATATAAAATAGAAAAAATCGGAAAAGAAATATATTACAACCGCAAATATATACAGGAGCTTCTGGGTGTTATCAGCTCCCAGCAGGTCATTTCCCGGGAGGGTTTTCTCAGGCTTCCATCCTTTCCCTTTTACCGTGGAACTTTTTCTCTTGATGTGGAAAAGAAGGTCCTGAGCCTTTTTGAGGACATCCTGTCTTCCGGTTCTTCTGAAACGATCCGTACCAACCTTCCGGCCAACTGCCGGCTTCTTGTACAGATCTTTTCCCATCTTTATCCCAAATATGAGAAACTGCCACCGGTGATCCAGATCCTGCCGCTTCACCAGAACCCGTCCGCCTCACCGGATTACAACATGAATCTGGAAACCTTTCTCTGCACACTCCTTCCGATCCTGTCAGGTTTTGTGGGCTACCAGCCATATTATTACTATACTCAGACAGGCCGAGAGTTTTCCAGCTATGAACTGTTTCCTTTTTTCTTACTCACTGAAAAAAAGCTGCTGCTGTTATCCTCGGATATGATGACCTGTATTTTTACTGAAAATCCGGAAGCGATCCACGCATATCAACAGGAATTCCGACGGGCTCTTGAGAATTCCAGCCAATTCTTCCTGCAGTCGGATTCTCCGGACAGGATCCTTAATATCTTTGGTTCTATCATGCAGACAAAGATCTCAACAAATTTTGCACTGGAATCTCATCCCTGCCTTGCACTGATGTCCTATGGTCCGGGCTTTATTCAGTCATTGTTTGATAACAGGGATATCGATCTTTCCGATCCGGTCTATACCCAGCTGGCAGCGGTTCTGAACCAGACTTCCTTTTCTTTTACAGAAGCTGCCTTTTCCTGCAATTATTTTACACTGAGCGGGATCCGGAAATTTGCCCGTACCGGACTCCTTGACGGACCTTATTCCTACCATCAGACCCCTCTTCCGAAAGAAGAACGAAAAAAAGCCCTCAAGCATCTTCTTGACACAGATATGGGACATGAAAAATGCAGGATCCTGAAGCCTTCCGTACTTCCTGAAACCGGGATCCATCTGGAAGTTCTGTCTGACTATTCCGTTTTTCTCTGCTTTCTTTCCGAAAAAGATACTTTTCTCTGTATCTATCTGAAAGAAACCAGTATTGGACAGGCCCTGAATGATTACCTCTGTTCCCTGTCTGAGGAAGAATCCGTATATACAAAAAAAGAAGCCCAGCAGATCCTGCTGGGACTTCTTGAACAGCTTTAAGAGCCGGTACTTCTGTGATATTCTCTTGTGAGATCCTCCAGGATCCTGTCGGTTTCTCCGGATGCGATATGCTGCTCCGGGAGACCGGCAAAGCTTTTCAGAGCCTGGTCTGTTTCCTGCCTTACCATTTCATCTGTCTTCAGATCTTCCTGTCGTTTCCTGTATTCTTCTTCACTGTGAACACTGCGGTAGGCCAGAAGATAAACCTTCATCGCTTTCTCTGAATGCTTCTCCTTCCATGCTTTCCAAAAGCAATCCAGCGCTTTATCCATCTGGAACAGGTAACTGTATGCGCATCCCTGATTATGCAGGATCCTTTCACGCATCTCTCCGGTGATTTCTTTCCCGCCATGCTCCAGAAGCTTCTGATAAACACGGAGTGCATTCACATACATCCGATTCTCCATCAGCGCATCACCTTTGCGTTTCTCCCGTATTTCTTCAGGTTCACGTTTTCTGGCTTCAATGCGCCCGTTTAAGGTCTTAAGCTCTTCATAAGCCAGATAATTGATCTCTTTAAATATCGGATACAGTACTTCTTCAAGTCCGGCCTCTCTTCCAATATAAGGTTTCAGCTTGGCCGCAAGCTTCGGAAGCTCCAGTTCTTCCTCCAGCCAGGTACAGAGCTTACTGCTGATCAATGAGCTGTCCACAAGATAAAGATTGTTATAAAGATAATAGCAGAGTTCTTCTATAGAATAGATATTGGTACTGATATTTTCGATATAAAACGGCTTCTCTGCCTTTTTTACCTGACATAAAATATATCCGCTCATGCCTGCTTCCTTTCTTCCTGCTCATCCCATCGTACCAGTTCCCTCCAGATCTTCCCACTGGAAGGATACATTTCGCCAAAGCCCAGATCCTCTACTGTGATCTCACAGTCTCTCGGCGATACGTATTTCAGCGTGAGGGAAAGCCTTGAAGTCCGATTAGGCCGCTTTGGCAGACCCTCAAGTGCCATGGCCACACGTTTCTTCTCGGTTTCTTCCGGAATACTTACCACAAATACCAGTTCACTGGTATCATCCAGGATCAGCTCGCAGGATGCACTGCATTCATACCAGTTGCTGCCGCTTTCGATCAGCGGATAGTAAGCCGGAGAGCCCATCACCCGCATATCCATTCCTACGTCCGCAGCCACCAGCGAATCGCTTAAATAGCGGTAACCTTTGAGTTTTTTATCCTCCAGCCTGTCCTTACCGGCTATGCAGGCTCCCTTTGCAAAAAGATTGTTTCCGTAAAAAACCTTCCGTCCCTGATGACACAGGAGCTTTACAGACTGCTGTGCCCACTGCTGGTCAAATCCTTCTCCCGTGATCTGCACACTGGAGAAGAGCTCTTTGCCGAGAGTCTTACTGATAAAACGGTAAAATTCCACATCACGGATCTCTTCTTCCGGTTCAAGCTTTGTACTGACCGGATCCTCCAGTTTTACAAGCACCGGTCTGGAAGAGCCGTTGATGGTCAGCTTCCGGAAAGTTACCGTATCGCCTGCAAAGGCATACCATCCTACACTTCGATTCCAGGTTTCCCGTTTCTGTCCCAGTGCATAATAATAAAAGCTCTCGCCATAGTCCATAAGCATATATTTCTCACGGGAAAAACCTGCAAGGCTGCAGGCCTTCTGATAATTCCGTACCTGAAGTGTACTAAGCTCCGGCGATGTGATACAAAGGCACCGGGTATTCTTTACGATATCCTGGATTCCCAGAAATTTCAGGATTCCCCTTAGAAAATGTGCCAGAAGCTCTGCCGGCTCTTTTTCCTCTCCTGCCACCTGGATCTTTTCTTCCTTCTGACAGATATCATAAATATTTCCGATCATGATTCCGCCCTTTTCCCTGGCAAAATACTCTGCTTCCAGGCCTACGCAGTAATCACCGTGATCGGTACGATAGCAGATACAGCCCGGAGCTTCGTACTGACTGGCTCCTACCTTCATGGAAAGAGAACGGGCTTCTTCTGCTTTTCTGTCATAATAACAGATCTGTGTGTATTCTTTTCCAATATCAATTCCTATGATCAAGTCACGAATTTCATTCATCTTTCCGGTTCCTTCTCTATGACAAACATTTCATTAACGTACTGTTCCTGCCGGAGATACTGTGCCAGCTTCTCCTTCACTTCCGTGTCTTTCTCCAGTTTCCTTGCACAGAGTATCTGATTGATCAGCTGATATTTGCTGGATGCCTGGTCATTACTCTGGTTCATGGTCAGTATTTTTTCTTCCGTTTTGTGTACACCAGTTTCATCTTCTGTCTGGAAATAATATCGCAGGGTCTCTCCATAAAACAATGTAAATGCTCTGGCAAAAATTCCCTCATAGATATTTTTGAGCGGTTCACTTTTATAGTCCGGTACAGTTCCAAGACCTGTATCCAGGGAATAATACAGTGTGACCGAAGCCTCCGGTGAAGTATGATACTCTACAAAAGTCTTATCATCCAGCTGATACGGTCGCAGGATACTCTGATCCAGATTCCGGAAAAACTCAAATATCATTCCGTCCTTTACACAGGAAGAGAGGATTTTTTCCTCCATTTCCAGATTTTCTTCATCAGAAGTTTTTTCTTCGGAAAGCAGCTTCAGAAGGGCCAGGTCACAGATCCGGTCTCCGGGCCACTCCTTTTCTCTGCGATTTTTCAGATACTCCTTAAGTCCAGGCATCTCCGGCATTTCTTTTACAAACATTCCGTAAGACATCAGAGTCAGATACGCACCGATCACACTCTCTTTTCCGGAATGACGGATATATTCTTTCAGGATATCCGCACCCTCTGACCGGTAATCCCAGTTAAACATCAGAAGAGAAAGGATCCTCTCCTCCAGATTATAGGTATCCATCTCAAACCCACAGGCACTTTTCCAGATATCCAGAAGTTCCTCCACAGGTCCAAACCGGAATTTCATCAGATACATGAGGATCACTTCATCATAGATTCCCTGCCGGTATACATGAGAGGAAAGTGCAATCAGCTCTTCGTCCTCCGCACAGTCACAGCGGATGATCATACGGCTTACCAGCTTCAGAAGAGCACGCTCCTCTACTCCTTCAAATCCAAATGCTTCCACCACGCTCATAGCCTGCGGAAACAGTCCCCTCTGGATCAGGATCTCCAGAAGGGTTTTCCGGTCGACCATGGCATATTCCCGATAATCCATCATCTCCAGACAGGCATCCAGATCTTCTCCCTGCACGTGATCCCGATAATAATCCAGGATCTTTTTGCGGATCAGCCTCTTATATTCATCGGTAAACGCCGGTGAAAGGACCAGTTTCTGAAAAATTCCCAGATTCTTACGACTGATCTCCTGACCCTGACAGTAATACAAAAGCACAGCCGGTTCATCCGCCCCTTTTTCCAACACTGCCGGAACCATCTCACGATCATCAAAAAGTGGTGTCAGATTATAATCTACCGTAGCAGCATAACGTCTCTGTTTTTCATCCTGAAATACAACGGCCGCATCTTCGCTGCAGATCCTTGGGTAAGCGATCCCATGGATACACGGATAGATTTCTTCCTGTTTCATCTGTCTGTGACGGACGATCACACTGCGGACCTTCGGATCATCCGTATACAGCCGGCAGGTAAACATTCTGGAGGCGATCACCTGCGCTTTTTCGCTGTCCGATGGTTCCCGCATGAATTCCTGATAAACAGCGGCATAATTTTCATTCATCCGGCCTTCCCGTAACTTACGGAAAGCAAATTCCTCCATGCTTTCACGATAACTTTCGTATGTCTGTGGATCACGTTCCTTCCCTGCAATGATGCATGCATACAGATAGGCACGCTTGGAATCACCGAGAGTATTGTTGTTATAGGTAAAATACATCAAAAGCGGTTTCGGCAGGACTCTCCGATAAGAAGTATCCAGTGTTTCCACATAATATTCATACAGCCGTGTGATCCGGATCCCGCGGTCCACGGCAGCGGAAAACCACTGAAAATATTCCGGTTTTCTTGGATTTCCCTTCATAATATATTTACAGATAGCTTCCACGGTATCATCCGACGGAAAGGCTTCACATCCCATGGCCATAGCACGGTACAGACTTTCGTTAAAAGCTTTCTCATAACCGGAAAGATATGCCAGGCGCATGACCAGCTCTTCCGTCAGCATCTGTTCTTTTCCTGCAAAAAGGAATACCTGGGCCCAGAACCCATTGATTCGATGCAGCAGAGACATATCTGCACAAATACTGTTCCATGCTTCCAGATACAGAAAAGGACTTGTACATCCCCGCTCAAAAAGTTCCTCCATCAGAAAGATCTTTTTTGACGGAGAAAGCGTATGATCCATTTCAAATACCAGTTTCAGAAGGATAAAGCTGTCTTCCTTCTGCATCTGGAAATTCTGTACCTTGCGGAGGGCCTGTTCCTTATCCCGGTACAGCCCGGTCTGTGTACACAGATACAGATAAATCCCTGCCAGTTCCAGTTCATTGTGATGAAAGGATTTATTCTGATAACGCTCAAGGATTTCTGAAGCCTGGTCATCTTCTCCTTCCAGATGAAGAAGATAGGCTTCCAGAAGCTGATATTCCGGATATTTCAGTCCGTTTTCGCCCATACGGTCAAGCTTCTCATGAGTAGAGGCTGTCCAGGCCTGAAAATCTGTTCTTTTACAGAGATATCCCAGGTATTCCTTCATCAGAGATATCCGGTACTGTTTTTCCAGAAGATCCAGGTTCACGGCACTCTCAGTTCCTCTGGATACAAGAACGTGATATACCAGTTTCTGGTATGGGGTTTTTACAATGATCTCGCCGTACTGATTTCCTTTTCCCAGTTTTTCCTGGCGGATCACATAGTTTATTTCACAGGTACTTCCGATAAAATCCTCTTCTGTGACCACATGCTTGCCTGCCTCCAGAAAATCCCCGTTTACCTCAATATCTGCCCGCAAGTGTCCCCATCCGCTCCTGTGGATATAAAGGGATTCCTGAACAGATTCACTGACATCATAAAAACTCGCCTCTTCTCTGTTCAGACTCAATGTCACCTTTTCCTTGGCACCGGCTGCGATCAGAAATTCCTCCAGATGCTGATAGGTCACCGGCTGCTGTGACATTCCTGCATAAAGAGAACGGATCTTCTCACTCTGATCACTCAGGATCAGGGAAAAATGTCGTTCTGTAAAGATCCGGTAAGCCTCATGGAAATCTTCCTTTGCAATATGCAGAAATTCTTCCAGAGAAGATACCTTTCTGCCTGCACTCTTCACCTCTTCCGTCTGTACCTGTACAGTGAACGGCAGCTTATATTCTCCGATACTGGTAGTAAAACACAGCCAGCCTTCAAAGCTCTCTCCCGGCTTCATTCCCTCTGCATCTACCCCATAAGGCATGCGCACTGTGGTTCCGGAAAAGCGGTCAAATCCGGGCACCAGTCTCCGGTCAGATGAAGTCACAAAGCCACTGATCCTGCGGTTGTCATCGGTACCGAAATAAATCTCATCCTTTGTAGTCTCTCCTGCCTTCAGCGTAGCGAAAATACGGTCCTGTGAAAACAGAAGCTCAGGCTGTTCATAAATAAATTTTCCGTTAAGAAGCTGTTCTATCCTCTTTTTCAAAATATATACTCCTCATCAATATACACTGATTGTTGTCACTCGTATTTTATGATTATACACCAGATCAGAATGTGGCGCAACAGGTGTTCGCCTCTGTCCTTTTTATAAAGTTTCTGTTGGAAAAGCACGAAAAGCACGTCCGGCTCATAAGCTATAAGGAAATCCCCTTTGAGGTGAACCCTTGAAAACCTTTCTGAAACCGCTTTCTTTTGCGGAAGAGCAGTTCTATCTTCTACAGCTCCAAAGGGGCGATCCGGAAGCAAAAAATATCCTTATCGAACACAATCTCCGCCTCGTAGCACATGTTGCAAAAAAATATCAGGGATGTGACGAGGATCAGGATGATCTGATCTCCATAGGCACCATAGGTCTGATCAAAGCCATTTCCACCTTTGATCCCAGCCGGACTTCCAAGCTTTCCACTTATGCTGCACGGTGCATTGACAATGAACTTCTCATGATGTTCCGTGCCCGCAGGAAACGTTCCAGAGAAGTTTCTCTCTATGAACCCATCGGCACAGACCGGGAAGGCAACGAGATCAGCCTTCTCGATATCATTGAAAGTCCACCCGTTGATGTTGTGGATGATTGTTTCAAAAAGGACAGCATTTCCTATCTTCTCCGTTATATCCGGACAGTACTCTCCCCAAAGGAATACCAGGTGATCTGCTGCCGCTACGGTTTGAATGGCCAGGAGCCACTGACCCAGCGAGAGATTGCTGAAAATCTCTCCATCAGCCGCTCCTATGTATCCCGTATCGAAAAGAACGCTCTTCGAAAACTCCGTACTCTTTTTCCTGAAAATCAGTAAAGGGGAGAACGTTCTTTTCGTTCTCCCCTTTACTCTCTTATCCACCCTTTCGGATCATTCACCTCTTCGGAGAATATCAAATACCTCCGGCATCTCAGTCAGTTTCACATAGATCCTCTGCTGAGCATGTGGTGCACTCTCCATAGCTTCGCCCTCTTCATTATAAATGGCTTCCACTGTGACCGGAATATTCCTTCCGTCCGGTTTCATGATTTCGATGGTCTCTCCTACAGAAAACTTGTTTCTCTGTGTCAGTCTTGCCAGACCTCTCTCATCGATCTCTTCTGCAAATCCAAGATATGTGTATTCTCTTACATATGTGTTGCTGTCATAGATCTGGGTATTCTCATCCGGCTTTCCGTAGAAAAATCCGGTGGTAAACTGACGGTAGGTACAGTTTGAGATCTGCTCCTGATACCACGGCATATTTGCATGATATTTTTCCGGACTTTCCACACAGTCGTCAATGGCTTTGCGGTAGGTTCTTGCCACTGTTGCCACATAAAGAGCTGTTTTCATACGTCCTTCGATCTTCAGGCTGTCAATACCGCTTGTAAGGATATCTTCCATATGTTCTACCATACAGAGATCCTTGGAATTAAAAATAAAAGTTCCTCTCTCATTTTCAAATACCGGCATGTATTCTCCCGGACGCTTCTCCTCCACAACAGAATATTTCCATCTGCAGGGATGGGTACAGGCTCCCTGATTGGCATCTCTTCCTGCCATAAAGTTACTGAGAAGACATCTTCCGGAATAGGAAATGCACATGGCACCGTGAATAAACGTTTCAATCTCCATATCCTCCGGAATATGTGCCCGAATCTCCCGGATCTCTTCCAGAGAAAGCTCTCTTGCACTTACCACACGTTTGGCACCAAGGTTATACCAGAAACGGTAAGTCTCATAATTGGTATTATTTGCCTGTGTACTGATGTGACGCTCGATCTCCGGGCAGATTTCCTTTGCATACATAAAGATTCCCGGATCTGCGATGATCAGTGCGTCCGGTCCGATCTCCTTCAGTTCCTGAAGATATTCCCTTACACCCTCAAGATCACGGTTATGCGCCAGGATGTTTACTGTCACATAAACCTTTACACCATGGGAATGGGCAAATGCGATTCCCTCACACATATCTTCTTTTGAAAAATTCTTAGCCTTTGCACGAAGTCCAAAAGCTTCTCCGCCGATGTAAACAGCATCTGCACCATATATGACGGCAACCTTTAAAACCTCAAGGCTGCTCGCCGGAACCAATAGTTCTGGTCGTTTCATAAACCTGTTCTCCTGTTTTTACACTTACAGCCGCTCCGTCTCCAAGAGGAAGCACCGATGTACGAAGCACCGGGCTGTGAGTCAGCTGCCAGAGATATTCTCTCATTCTTTTATAGATTGTACGGTTACGCCGTTCCACAAGATAATGAGATTCAATAATATCCCCTTCCTGCAGCACGTTGTCAGATACCAGCACGCTTCCCTCTTTCATCAGTCTCAGCACGTCAGGAAGCCAGTGGATATACTGGCCCTTGGCTGCGTCCATGAAGATCATATCAAAGGTTCCGGTAAGATTCTTCAGGATTTCTCCGGCATCTCCCTCAAAAAGCGTGATCTGTGACTCTCTTCCTGCGCGCCTGAAATTATCCTTTGCGACAGGAATTCTTTTTTCATAATTCTCTATGGTAACAATTTCCATATCTTCCGGCCCATACTCACACATAAGAAGTGTGGAGAAGCCTACGGCAGTCCCCACCTCCAAAATGCGCTTCGGTTGTTTCAGTGCCAGAAGCATCCTCATAAAGCTCTGCATATCTCTCCGGATGATCGGCACCCGGTCTGCAAGTGCCTTTGTCTCCAACTCCTGCAGAAATGGAGTATTCCCCATATCCAGTGAATTGATATAGGTCTGCATGCGTTCTTCTACGATCACTGGCTGTTCGATCCTTCCTTGCTCTCTTCTCCTGACAGCACTGCAATGATCCTGGTCGGTGTATAAGCTGTACTGAGAAGGTATGTACCTGCTTTGATCTGTCCGTGATATGCGGACATTCTTTCCTGTATGGTAAATGCAAGCGCATCCTTGATAAGACCCTTCTGCTCCAGTGTCTTGCCTACTTTATATGCAGAGGCACCTTCTTTTATGACTACCGTGACCTGCTGTCCCTCTCCCGGGCTCATAGCCTGCTGGTTAAACACATCGTAGCCAAACTGATATGCTGATTTTCCAACCCAGATCAGAAATACGATAATAAAGATATATACAGCGGTTTTAAATACCCCTCCAGCCAGAAAAACGCCGGCCCTGCCAACCTTGTCTCTTGTGTCTGCCATAGTCTTTCCTCCTATAAGTCAGGAATCTGTATGTCGATCCCGTCCACCAGCGTCCTGCATATCCGCTGCATCAGTCTGCACAGCGCAAGCTCTGCGTCGAGATAGGCATTTACTTTCAGGTTCTGTCTCAGACTTGCAGACTCCTGATTGAGCTGTTCCGCAATATGGAACAGCTCATCCTTGTCTGAATGATTCTGCAGTCTGAAATTATCTCCACGGAATCTCATCACTCTGGCTTTCAGCTCAGGATCCGCTTCAAGCTGGGCTGCCTGTTTCTGATATTCCTGATATTCATCGCTTCTGTGCACAGCATCGAGAAGCTTCTCGATCTCCATGCTGATCTCATCCATGAACCTACGCCTCCATAATGATAGGCAGGATCATAGGATTTCTCTTGGTCCGTTTCCACAGATACTCTCCAAGGGCATCCTTGACCTCGGTTTTGATCTTGCCCCAGTCCGTGATATTGTTCTCCAGGCAGGAATCCAGTGCAGTTTCCACAACCTGTCTGGCATGCTCCATAAGATCCTCAGATTCTCTTACATACACAAAACCTCTGGAAACGATATCCGGACCTGCGAGAACTACATTACTGTGGCGCTCCAGTGTCATAACTACGATCATGATTCCATCTTCAGACAGGTGCTGACGGTCACGGAGTACGATATTTCCCACATCGCCAACGCCAAGTCCGTCTACGAAGATCGCACCTGTATGAACGCTTCCTGTCACCTTGGCATCCTGTCCGTCCAACTCCAGAACATTTCCGGAAGAAAGGATAAAAATATTCTCCTTCGGGATTCCCAGATCTTCCACAATGTGTTTCTGTGCAGTCAGATGACGGTACTCACCATGGATTGGAATGGCATATTTCGGTTTTACGAGGGAGTAGATCAGCTTGATCTCCTCCTGGCAGGCATGTCCGGAAACATGGACATCCTGGAAAATAACCTTGGCTCCCTTCATAGACAGTTCGTTGATGACCTTAGAAACTGCCTTTTCATTTCCGGGGATCGGATTGGAGCTGAAAATGATGGTATCGTTAGGCTTGATCGTAATCTTCTTATGGATATTGGCTGCCATACGGGAAAGTGCCGCCATGGACTCACCCTGGCTTCCGGTTGTGATCAGAACCACCTTGTCGTCCGGATAATTCTTCACCTGATCGATCTCGATCAGTGTGTTCTCCGGGATCTGCAGATAGCCAAGCTCTGACGCTACGGAAATAACATTGACCATACTGCGGCCTTCCACAGCAACCTTTCTTCCGAACCGGTATGCAGTGTTAATGATCTGCTGCACACGATCCACGTTGGACGCAAAGGTTGCAATGATGATCCTGGATGTACGGTACTCATTAAAAAGATTATCAAATACATGTCCCACTGTACGCTCGGACATTGTAAATCCCGGTCTCTCTGCATTGGTACTCTCACACATCAGTGCAAGCACACCCTTTTTACCGATCTCTGCAAAACGCTGCAGATCGATGGCATCTCCAAATACCGGTGTATAATCAACTTTAAAGTCTCCTGTGTGTATCACGATTCCCACCGGTGAATAAATAGCAAGTGCGGATGCATCCTGGATACTGTGATTCGTTTTGATAAATTCCACAGCGAAATCCCCAAGATTGATCACCTGCCCGTGTTTTACCTCTTTCAATTTGGTAGAACGCATAAGGTTATGCTCTTTCAGTTTGTTGCGGATCAGTCCCAGTGTCAGCTTGGTAGCATAGATCGGAACATTGATCTCTTTCAACACATACGGAAGAGCTCCGATATGATCCTCATGTCCATGAGTGATCACAAATCCCTTCACCTTGGAAATATTTTCCTTAAGGTATGTTACATCCGGAATGACCAGATCGATTCCCAACATATCGTCCTCAGGGAAAGAAAGACCACAGTCTACAACTACAATACTGTCGCCATACTCAAAAGCGGTAATGTTCATTCCGATCTGCTCCAGACCGCCAAGCGGTATGATCTTAAGCTTGGATGTTGTTCTGCGGCCGGTTTTCCGACCGGATGGCCTACCGCCGGTCTTTGCCGGTTTCTGTGTGTTTCTGCTGTTTTTTACAGCGCCACCGGCTGCTGTTTTCTTTGCTGTTGGCCGGAAAGGCTTATCCTGACGGTTTTTGCTGCCACCACGATACTGTCTTGTTCTTGATCCGGCATTCTTTTGTCTTGCTGCGGTTCTTCTGGCACCGCCTGCGGAAACTTGTACTCTGCTCTCCGCATTTTTGTTGTCATCGTTGTTCTCGCTTTTCAAAAATCGCTCCTCCATTCAAAATTCACGTCATCCAGCATCTGCTGAAAAACTGCATATACAGCCTGAAGTTCGTCATCATCCTCGACCATCTCATAACAGGCTTCTGTGCTTCCCGGAGCTGAAATATCCTTCAGAATATATGCGTCTGCTTCCTCATCCTGTGAATCGGACACCAAAAGATAAGTCACACCCGCAATATTGGTCTGCTCCTCTACGTAAAACTCAGCAGCTGTGCCGTCGTCTGACTGAAATATTATTTTTTCCATATTTAATTCTTCCTTATCCGTTCTTGTCAAGCGGATATTCACAATCCGCATTTGCTACCTGATCCGCTCAAAATATCTATTTGCGTTTCCGATCATTCTTCCACGCCTTCCTGCTGCTCTCTTCTGTGTGCGGCAGCATCCAGATATCCCTGCAGGATAAAGACTGCTGCTACCTGATCCAGATACTGTTTACGGTCTTCCTTATGCACACCGGTCTCCTCCAGAGTACGGTCTGCCGCCATGGTAGTCAGTCTCTCATCCCACATAACAACAGGCAGACCCGTACGTTTCTCCAGCATTTCCTTAAACTCCAGAGATTTCTCGGCCCGCTCTCCTACTGTATTGTTCATATTTTTCGGGTATCCCAGAACGATCTCCGTAACCTGATACTCCGAAATGATCTCTTCAATACGTGCCAGAGTACGACGAAGCTTGTTTTCCTGCTTGCGCCATACGGTTTCCACACCTTGGGCTGTCAGACCAAGGGGATCGCTCACTGCAACCCCAACGGTCTTCGAGCCATAGTCCAGTCCCAGTACTCTCATATTACCGTTCCCAGGACTTATTCTTGATATACTCGGTGAGAAGCTCCTCTACCAGCTCATCACGCTCCACCTTCATGATCATGCTTCTCGCACCCTTGTGGCTTGTGATGTAGGTCGGGTCTCCGGACATAATATATCCTACGATCTGATTCACCGGATTGTAGCCCTTCTCATCCATTGCATTGTACACCAGATCCAGGACTTCTTTTACCTGAAGCTCCTGATCCGGTTTTGTTCTGAAATACTGTGTATTTCCCAGATTATTCTCTGCCATTGTCTCTCACGTCCTTAAAATATATTCTTTTTTATTTTAATATAAATTTACATAAATTACAATCTTAAATTTAACGAGGATTGCGAATACAAACTGTCAACGTTACTGTTCACTCCGTTCTCAGTAACACGCTTCGCAAAATATTACCAGTGAACAAACAACCTTTCAACATACGATCCCGTTCTTCACTCCACGGCTTCACCGGTCATGATATGCTCTTCAAGAAAGCCTTCTGCCTTTACGATTACGATATCATTTACGCCATAAGCTTCCGATTTCGGTACAGCAGTTTTTATATACTCCCGGCTGTGTCCCAGATACCAGGTCCGTCCATCCTTTGTATACTCTTCCTCGATCAGTACCTCCAGGTTTTTGCCAAGCATGGATTTCTCATAATCCCCTGCATGACGATGATGCAGCTCGATCATCTTCTCACTGCGGAAGGATTTCTCCGCCTCTGTCAGCTGTCCGTCCATGGCAGCCGCCTTTGTTCCCTGTCTTCTGGAATATTTGAAGATATGAGTCTCATAAAAACGGATGCTGTCCACAAAATCATAGGATTTCCGGAATTCTTCCTCCGATTCCTGCGGAAAGCCTACGATCACATCCGTTGTCAGTGCCGGATTTCCATACACTTCTCTTAAAAGCTCACAGCGCTCTCTGTATTCCCCGCTTCTATATCTGCGGTTCATCCTCTCCAGGGTCTCATCACAGCCACTCTGCAGGGAAAGATGGAAATGCGGGCATACCTTCGGCAGCGCCGCGATCCCTTCCGCAAATTCTCTTGTAACGATTCCCGGTTCCAGCGATCCCAGACGGATACGCCTGATCCCTTCGATCTCATGCACAGCACGGATCAGAGAAAGCAGTGTCTCTTTTTTCTCCTCCGGGAAATCCACTCCATAGGAGCTTAAATGGATTCCTGTAAGGACCACTTCCTTATACCCTTTTTCCGCAAGTGCACGGACCTCCTTCAGCACACTTTCAATATTCCGGCTTCTGACACGGCCTCTTGCATAGGGAATGATACAGTACGTACAGAACTGATTGCATCCGTCCTGAACCTTGATATATGCCCTTACATGTTCTGCTGTATGATCAATGGAAAGTTTCTCATACTCTTTTGTCTGATTGATCTTGATCACATGGGAACCATGGCCCGGTTTGTTTTCCGCATATTCGGCTAGTGCCTCCACAATATTGATCTTCTGGTTATTTCCCAGAACAAGATCAATGGCTTCGTCTTTTTCCAGTTTCTCGCCACCGGTCTGTACATAACAGCCCGTTGCCACCACGATCGCTTCCGGATTCATTTTTTTTGCTTTGTGGAGCATCTGTCTTGATTTTCTGTCTGCAATATTGGTTACTGTGCAGGTATTGATCACATAAATATCCGCTCCCGGCTCAAAAGGCACAATCTCATATCCCGCCTCCTCCAGAAGCTGCTGCATGGCCTCGATCTCATAGGCATTTACTTTGCAGCCCAGGTTGTGTAATGCAACTTTATTTCCCATTTTTCCTCACTTTTTTTACACTTTAACTAATTATTAAAACAATTTTTATCTCTTTTCACCTTGACTTTTTAGGTACTGACAGGTAAGATGAAAGCTGTAAAACAACAAAAATTTATCAAGGGAGGTTATTATAATGAAAACAGCTAAAATCTCACTGAATTCCATCGATAAGGTGAAAGCATTCGTAAACGAGATCAGCAAATTCGACTGCGATTTTGATTTAGTATCCGGAAGATATGTGATCGATGCAAAATCCATCATGGGTATCTTCAGCCTGGATCTTTCCAAGCCGATCGACCTCAACATCCATGCAGATGGCGCTGCTCTGGATAACGTAATGCAGATTATTTCCAAATATACAATCGACTAATCTATACTGTATATTTGAGAGGAACTGTATCGGATACAGTTCCTCTTTTTTCATGCTTTCAGAATCCTTCTGTTCTCAATGAACTCCCTTTTCCTGATATATCGGTAATTCCAGGGAACCTCTGCAGCGAGGTTCCCTGTTTGTTTTTTCTTATCTAAAAACGGATCACTGAATTTCAATGATCTCTGTGGTATTCAGAGCCGTTTCCATAAGCTCATCGATCTTCTCAGAAAGCTTCTGCTCAGAACGGCGGATCACCTTAAGATTCGGCTTTGTTACAGGATGTTTCGCTACAAAGATGGTACAGCAATCCTCAAACGGCTGAATAGAAGTCTCAAAGGTATCGATCTTTCTGGAAATACGGACGATCTCCTCTTTATCAAAGCCGATCACCGGACGATATACCGGAAGTGTGCAGACCTCATTTGTAGAAGCAAGGCTCTGTAAGGTCTGGCTTGCAACCTGTCCGATACTCTCACCTGTGATAAGTCCGAGACAACGGTCTTTTTTAGCGAAATGCTCGGCAATACGCATCATATATCTTCTCATGATAATAGTAAGCTCATCATGAGGACACTGATCATAAATATAAAGCTGTATATCTGTAAAGTTAACTACATGGAGACGGATCGGTCCGCTGTATTTGGCTACCAGGCGGGCAAGATCCACTACCTTCTGTTTTGCGCGCTCACTGGTGTAGGGCGGTGCATGGAAATATACCGCATCGATCTTGACACCACGTTTTGCGATCATATAGCCGGCAACCGGACTGTCGATCCCACCGGAAAGAAGAAGCATGGCTTTTCCGTTTGTTCCGATGGGCATTCCGCCTGCGCCCGGAATAGTCTGGGAATATACGTAAATCTTGTCACGGATCTCAACAGAAAGATCCAGCTCCGGATGATGAACATCTACACTTGCCTCCGGGAACGCATCCAAGATACGTCCGCCAAGCTCAGCACTGACTTCCATGGAGCTGATCGGATAGGATTTCTTTGCGCGGCGTGTCCAGACCTTGAAGCTTCCGTTAAAGTCCGGATGCCACTGCTTCATATAACCCACAACATCTTCGGCAAGCTTCTCAAAGCCCTGTTCTTCATAGATCATAACCGGGCAGATGCCTACAATACCGAATACATGCTGCAGCGCATCTACAGCCTCATCGTAATCATAGTTCTCCGGGCAGAATACATAAACTCTTCCCTGCTCTTTTTTTACTTCAAAATCTCCCTCGATCTTGGAGAGTGCGATCTCCATCTGATGTACGAGAGCATCTTCAAAACGATAGCGGTTTTTTCCCTTAAGGGCAATTTCCGCATATTTGATCAGAAATGCATGTACTAACATAAAAATCCCTTTCTTCTGTATTCTCTATCGACGTGCATACCTGCGCAGCATCGGAATTGTTTTTCCCAGTGCTTCCAGGCAGTAATCTACCTCTTCAAAGGTATTTTCCTCACAGAAACTGATACGGACGGTACTCTCCACATCCGCTCTTGAAAGTCCCATAGCTGTCAGTGTTGCACTCGGTTTTCTCTTATGACTGGAGCATGCACTTCCTGCGGAAATATATACTCCGAATTCTTCCAGTGTATGGAGCAGGACTTCGCTTCGGACTCCATGAAAAGTCACGCTCATGATGTGCGGTGCCCCTTCTCTTAAAGGCATTCCGTTGATGGTGATGTCTCCAAGCTTTGAAAGTCCCTCTGCCATCCGTTCTTTCAGGTCATAAAGGTGCTGTATTTTTTTATCAAAATCCGTATATACCATCTCTGCGGCAACGCCAAGGCCTGCGATTCCCGGTACATTGTCTGTTCCGGAACGCATACCGTTCTGCTGTCCGCCGCCAAGGATCTGTGGCTGTACTCTTACTTTTTCGTTGATGTAGAGGAAGCCCACACCCTTTGGTCCGTGGATCTTATGGCTGCTTACAGATAAAAGGTCGATTCCCAGTTTTTTCGGGTAAATACGGTACTTTCCGAATGCCTGGATGGCATCTACATGAAAAAGTGCTTTCGGGCTTTTTTCGTGGACGAGCTTTCCGATCTCTTCTACCGGCATCACAGCTCCCACTTCATTGTTCACATACATCACAGACACCAGGATCGTATCCGGGCGCAGAGCCGCTTCCAGTGCATCCAGCCTTACAACGCCCTGATGATCAACAGGAAGAATGGTCACCTCATAGCCCTGTTCCTTCAGATAAGCAAAAGGCTGGGCCACTGCTGCATGCTCTACTGCAGTTGTGATGATATGGTTTCCCATTCGCTTATTGGCTTCCACACCACCGATGATAGCAAGGTTATCCGATTCTGTTCCACCGGAGGTAAAAAGAATCTCTTTTTCATTCACTTTCAGTAATTTTGCAAGGGTCTGGGCACTTCTGCGGACATAATTCTCCGCTTCCATTCCCTTTTTATGCATGGCAGAAGGATTTCCGAAATCTCCTGTCATGGTTTTGCAGACAATATCCTTTACTTCATCGAAGCATCTCGTTGTCGCGGAATTGTCAAAATATGCTTCCATAATCTATTCATCCTCCAGTTGAAACATCAGAACAGAAAGTACTGCGAGTCCCGCGGTTTCTGTCCGTAAGATCCGGTGTCCCAGGGTGATGGGTTTCGCACCGGCTTCCATGGCATCTGCCACTTCCTGCTCTTCAAAACCACCCTCAGGGCCGATAAAGACACCGATGCTTTTTCCCGGTTCGATCGACCGGATCAGTTCTTTCGTCTCTTTCATTCCCTTTGCAAGCTCATAAGGGATCAATAGAACGTCCAGTTCTTTTGCATAGACAAGGGCTTCTTTAAAGGTCATCACAGAATGTACCTCCGGCACCAGCATACGCTTGGACTGTTTTGCCGCACTTTCTGCGATCTGCTGCCAGCGGGATACTTTTTTTTCTGCTTTTTTGTTATCCAGTTTTACCACGCAGCGTCTGGTTGAAACCGGAACTACGGAATATGCTCCAAGCTCTACTGCCTTCTGGATGATCAGCTCCATCTTATCAGCCTTCGGCAGTCCCTGAAAAAGATAAATACGGTTCTGCAGCTCATAATCCGGCTCCTGTACATAGAGGATATGAAGCAGGACTTCATCCTCCCCCGCGTTTTCGATCACACAGTGATATTCTTTTTCCTTGTCGCTGATCCAGAGCTCCTCGTCTTTTTTCATGCGGAGCACATTGACAATATGATTGACATCATTTCCTGTGATACGGATCTCATGTCTGTCCCTGTCGATCTGATGAGGTTCCACAAAAAATCGCTGCATGAGATCAGTCCTTTCTTGCTGTCACAGATACCCACTCGCCCTGATGAGTCACCTCAACAAGCGTCAGTCCGGCGTCTTTTACAGCCTTCACTACGACATCCTCCTTTACATCCAGAATGCCTGATGTAATGTAGTAAGCGCCTTTTTTCATCTGTGCAACGATCACCGGAGTCAACGGTACCAGAACATCTGCCAGGATATTTGCAGTTACGATATCATATTTCTCATATCCGACCTGTTCCTGAACTTCTTTGTCATCGATGATGTTTCCGATCATCATGTCAAAGGATTTCTCCTCGATCTGGTTGGCCTCCTTGTTCTCAGATACTGCCGGAACTGCACAGGGATCAAGGTCTGTACCAACCACATGACCTGCACCAAGCTTCAGTGCAACGATCCCCAGGATTCCACTTCCGGTTCCCACATCAAGGATCTCCATTCCCGGCTTCACAAATTTCTTCAACTGACGGATCACAAGCTGTGTGGTCTCATGCATTCCTGTACCAAAGGCAGTTCCCGGATCAATGTGGAGGATCATCTTGTCCTTATCTTCTGCCTTCACTTCTTCCCAGGACGGTACGATCAGAATATCGTCTACATAGAACTGATGGAAGTACTGTTTCCAGTTATTGATCCAGTCCTTATCCTCTGTCTGGGATTCTGTGATGGTTGCCTCTCCGATATCCACAAAGCTTCTCAGATCCTCCAGTGCAGCCTTCACATCTTTCAGAATTGCCTCGGTATCCGCATCCTCTTCCAGATAGAAGTTCAGATATGCGATCCCGTCATCTGCTGGTCCTTCCGGCATGATATCCACGAACATCTGCGCTTTGTCCTCATCGGTCAGCGGCTGTTTATCCTGGATTTCCACACCTTCAATTCCCACCTCGGCGAGTGTACAGATCACAATATCCTCTGCCTCTGTTTTTGTCTTAAGTGTAAAACGGTTCCATTTCATCTTTTATATCTCCTTATGCTGTATACACATTTACGGATTTTCATTCCAGTCTGTCGCCTGTTTTCTATTGTCCCGAAAACGGGCACTTCTTTTAATATACACGAATACAGAAAAAAAAGAAAGAGGCATTTTGTGCCTCTTTCCTGTTTTCACTTTATTTATTCCTCAAACATTTCCTTAACTTTCTCACGGAAACCTTTTTTCTTCTTTTCGGTTTTTTCGGAAGTCTCGGATGTGCTGTCCTCTGACGGACGGTTTCCACATGCCGCATCAAAAGCTTCCAGAGCTTTCTTTGCTTCCTCATTGAGATTTGTCGGAGTCTGGACTACCAGGGTTACATAGTGGTCACCACGAACGTTCTTGTTACGTAATGACGGAACACCTTTGCCCTTCAGGCGGATTCTTGTATCCGTCTGTGTTCCCGGTTTCACCTCATAGGAAACCTCACCGTCTACCGTATTGATACGCATCTCACCGCCAAGTGCAGCCTGTGCAAATGTGATCGGAGCTGTTGAAAAGATATTCATATCCTGTCTCTGGAAGATCGGATGACGGGCTACATTTACCTCAACCAGCAGATCTCCTCTCGGACCGCCGTTGGTTCCCGGCTCACCTTTTTCACGGATACGGATGCACTGGCCATTGTCGATACCGGCCGGTACAGATACCTGGATCTTCTTTCTGGAAGAGGTATATCCGGTTCCACGGCAGGCGCTGCATTTATCCTTGATCACCTTACCGGTTCCATTACAGTCCGGACAGGTCTGAACATTACGTACCATACCAAACATGGACTGCTGAGTGTAAACGATCTGACCCTGGCCTTTACATTTCGGACATGTGACCGGTGATGTTCCAGGTTTCGCTCCGGTTCCGTGACATGTGGTACACTCATCCTTCAGAACGATCTCCAGCTCTTTCTCGCATCCGAAAACCGCTTCCTCAAAAGTAATGTTCACACGTGCACGAAGGTTGGCACCCTTCATCGGTCCATTGTTGGCCCGTCTGGTTCTGCCTCCGCCGCCGAACAGGTCTCCGAAGATATCTCCGAAGATGTCTCCCATATCCGCACCGTTGAAGTCGAATCCACCAAAGCCGCCGGCACCGCCTCCGCCGCCGTTTTCGAATGCTGCATGACCAAACTGATCATACTGTCTTCTCTTGTCGGCATCACTTAAAACGGAGTAAGCCTCTGTCGCCTCTTTGAATTTCGCTTCAGCCTCTTTATCACCCGGATTTACATCCGGGTGATATTTCTTGGCCAGCTTACGATATGCTTTTTTTAATGTTGCGTCGTCGGCGTTTTTATCCACACCTAAGACTTCATAATAATCTCTTTTATCAGCCATTGTAATTATTTCCTACTTGTCTTAGACTTCCTTGTAATCAGCATCTACAACATCATCGCCGTATCCTGCTTCATTTCCGCCCTGAGCACCAGCGTTTCCGCCCATGTTGCCCATATCCGGTCCAGGACCAGCCTGACCCTGAGCTCCCTGAGTCTGCTCATACATCTTGGAGAACAGTTTCTGAGCGCTCTCCATCATCTTCTCCTGTGCAGCTTTGATATCTGCAACCTGAGAATCAGTAAGCTCCTGAGCATTTGCTGTCTGTGCAAGAAGATCTTTCAGTGCATTGAGGTCAGCCTCAACACTTGCTTTATCGTTTGCGTCAAGCTTGTCGCCAGCTTCCTTCAGAGCATTCTCAACCTGGAATACCATGGAGTCTGCATTGTTTCTTGTGTCGATCGCCTCTTTACGTTTCTTATCCTGAGCCTCGAACTCAGCTGCTTCTTTGACAGCTTTGTCGATATCGGAATCGGACATATTGGAACCAGCTGTGATTGTGATGTGCTGCTCTTTACCTGTTCCAAGGTCTTTAGCGGATACATTAACGATACCGTTGGCATCAATATCAAATGTTACCTCAATCTGCGGAACTCCACGACGTGCTGGCGGGATTCCATCCAGACGGAACTGGCCGAGGGATTTGTTGTCCTTTGCGAACTGACGCTCGCCCTGTACAACGTTGATATCTACAGCTGTCTGGTTATCTGCTGCTGTAGAGAAGATCTGGCTCTTCTTTGTAGGAATTGTAGTATTTCTCTCGATCAGACGAGTTGCGATACCACCCATTGTCTCGATGGACAGTGACAGTGGAGTAACATCCAGAAGAAGGATATCACCGGCACCTGCATCACCTGCAAGTTTACCACCCTGTACGGAAGCACCAAGTGCAACACACTCATCCGGGTTCAGGTTCTTGCTTGGCTCTTTGCCAGTTAACTGTCTTACCTTATCCTGTACAGCCGGGATACGGGAAGAACCACCAACCAGAAGTACCTGGCCAAGCTCGGAAGCTGTGATACCTGCATCAGACAGTGCACGGCGAACCGGCTCTGCAGTCATCTCTACAAGATCATGTGTCAGCTCATCAAATTTAGCTCTTGTAAGGTTCATATCAAAATGCTTCGGTCCCTCAGCTGTAGCTGTGATGAACGGAAGGTTGATGTTTGTTGTTGTTGCGGAAGAAAGCTCTTTCTTAGCTTTCTCAGCTGCCTCTTTCAGTCTCTGAAGAGCCATCTTATCGTTGCTAAGATCTACGCCCTCTGTTCTCTTGAACTCGGAAAGCATGTAATCTGTAACTTTCTTATCAAAGTCATCTCCACCAAGACGGTTGTTACCAGCTGTGGAAAGAACCTCGATAACGCCATCACCAATCTCGATCACAGATACATCAAATGTACCACCGCCAAGGTCGTATACCATGATCTTCTGCTCTTTCTCATTGTCAAGACCATATGCAAGAGCTGCTGCTGTAGGCTCGTTGATGATACGTTTTACATCAAGACCTGCGATCTTACCTGCATCTTTGGTAGCCTGACGCTGAGCATCGTTGAAGTAAGCCGGAACTGTGATAACTGCCTCTGTTACTTTCTCACCAAGATATGCCTCTGCATCCTTTTTCAGTTTCTGAAGGATCATTGCGGAGATCTCCTGTGGAGAATATTTCTTGTCATCGATGGTTACACGGTAATCGGTACCCATCTCTCTTTTGATAGAGGAGATCGTTCTGTCTGCATTTGTAACTGCCTGACGTTTTGCAGGCTCACCTACCAGACGCTCTCCTGTTTTTGTGAATGCTACAACGGATGGTGTTGTTCTTGCGCCTTCTGTATTTGCGATAACTGTCGGCTGTCCACCTTCCATTACGGCTACACAGCTGTTTGTTGTACCTAAGTCAATACCAATAATCTTTCCCATGATTTTTTCCTCCTGTTTTAGTCTGTATCTGTTAAAATAAAGTTTGTTGTCAGTTAGTTCGCAACCTTCACCATACTGTGGCGTACTACGAAATCCTTGTAGGTGTAACCCTTCTGGAATTCTTCCACCACGATGTTCTCTCCAACCTCTTCATCCTCCACATGCATCACTGCATTATGGAAATCCGGGTTGAATTCCTTTCCCACTGCTTCGATCGGCTTCACACCAAGCTCATCCAGTGTTGTGGTAAGCTGCTTGTAGATCATTTTCATTCCATCTGCAAAAGCATCACCTTCCTGTGCCTGTGCAAGACCTCTTTCGAAGTTATCCACAACCGGCAGGATCTTTTCAACGATCTCTTTTGCTCCGATGATGTACATGCTGGATTTTTCTTTTTCCGTTCTTTTACGGAAATTATCAAATTCAGCCATGGTACGCTTCAGGCGATCGGTAAGTTCCTCCACCTTCTGCTCAGATTTATCTTTTTTCTTCTTTCCGAAGAAGGAAGTTTTTGATTTTTCTTCTTTTTTATCCTCTGAGGCAGCTTCTTCGCCTGGAGTATTGTTTTCTTCCTCCGGCAGATCTTCTCCCTCCGGTGTCAGGTTTTCTTCTTCCTGATCTCCGTCAGTTACGGGGATTTCCTTCTCCGCTTCCTGCTCTTCGGATGTTTTCTTTGTTTCCTCCGACACTTTTTTTCTACCGCCTTTCTAAGTTTTCTTCTTTTTCAAAACGTCATCCAGATGATTCTTCAGTTCCTTCAGACTGTCCACTACATTCTCATAATCCATTCGTTTGGGACCGATGATCCCGATGGTTCCGTACATTCCGTCTCCCAGTTCATATCTGGCAGTTACAATGCTACAGTCCTTCATGGTCTGGATCGGCATCTCATCACCGATGTAAACCTGGATTCCTGTATTCTCTCCATCTGACATCTGTTCTTTTACAAGATCGGCAAGTTCATGCTTCTCCTCAAATGCGGAGATCAGCTCCGTTGCCTTCTCTTTATCGGCAAGCTCCGGATACTTGAAGATGTTAGTTGCACCTGAAGTATAGATCTCCATATCTTCCTCTTCCACATGAATGGTGGCTGCCACTGCATCCAGAACCGTTGCCACCACACCGCTGTGGCTGCCTGCCTGTTCCTTCAGTCTGGCGATCATCCCAAGGTTGATATCCTGGATCGGGATCCCATTGAGATTGGTGTTAAGAAGAAGATTCAGTTTCAGGATCGTCTGGTCGTCCATTTCCTCATCCAGATTGATGATCTGGTTCCGGACTGTGTTGTTGTCACTGACAACCACTGCCACAAGCTGAAGCTCGCTCATTCTCGACAGCTGGATGAACTTGATCTTGTTGCCGCTGTACTGTGGAACAGAAACCATGGTGGCATAATTGGTATTGGAGGCAAGAACCTTCGCAACTTTCTTAAGCACCTTATCCATCTTATCTGTCTTCTCAATGATCAGATCCCGTAACTCGGCAACCTCTGCTTCCTTCTCCTTCATCAGCTCATTAACATAAAGTCTGTAGCCTTTATCGGAAGGGATTCTTCCTGCCGAGGTATGAGGCTGGACGATATAGCCCATATCTGTCAGGTCTGACATTTCATTTCGGATCGTTGCGGAACTTACATTGAGATCCGCATACTTGGAAATGGTTCTGGATCCAACCGGTTCTCCGGTCTCCATATAGGTCTTGATGATTGCCTGTAATATTTTTCGTTTGCGCTCATTCAACACCTCTTCCATGAAGCCATCTCCTTTCCTTTTTGTTTTTCCTGACGGATGTTGATTCTTTTTTTATATCTGTTAGCACTCATTTTGGTGGAGTGCTAACATCTACAGTCTTTAAGATATCACCATGTAAAATATTTGTCAATATGTTTTGAAAAAAAGTTCTTATTTTTTCAAAACAAAAAAAGCATCAGTACGATGCTTTTTTGTAATACTGGTCTATGCAGTTCTGTGCCCCGGCAAAAAATTCCGTTTCTGTTTTCTGTCCCAGCACATATTTCTGAAACTCCGTCCCCATGGACGAAACAGCTTCTATGGAATCGGCACACAGTGGTCTTGCCTTCAGCTTATAATCTTTCAGATATTGCCGAATCATTTCAATTCCCTCCAGCTCAAAACTCTTATCCTCGATCACATCCAGTCTTGCCGGACACATTTTTGTCAGCTGTCCGTAATTTTTACTGGCCTCATATCCGGACACATACTGAAGGAACTTCAGAGCTGCTTCTTTATGATCAGAATTTTTATTCAGTACATACTGCCAGGTTGCGATATTGGTCACCTTCTCGTCAAATTCCGGAAATGGTGCCATATGGATCTTATCTTTTCCATATACGCCTGCATTCTGAAAGGTCCTCAACGCACCGGTATACATGAACATACATCCATACTGGCCGTTTATAAATTTTTCATTCAGCTGATCATGCTGGTCGATCAGATTCTCCTCTGATATCATCCCTGTATCCAGCATTCGCTTCATATATCCTGCCGCTTCTCTGGTTTTCGGATCCGTCCAGTCTGTATAATCTCCTCCGAAAAAATTGACATACTCGCTGATACTGTTATATATGTAGGAAATCTCCCATGCATCCCCGTATGCATATTTTCCCGTATTCTGAAGCTTTTTCTGAAGGATCTCAAGATCACTGAGACAGGAGAGTCTGTCCAGACCAGCCTGATCCAGCAATTCCTGGTTCACCCAGAATGCCATGATATCCATTTTGAACGGTACCGAAAAAATATGTCCGTCTGACATGCATATTTCTTTCAGGTATTCCTGCGGAAAATTCGCCGCTGTCTCCTCTGTCATAACCGTATCTTCCAACGGAAGAAGAAATCCCCTATGTTTAAATTCGGATATCATCTCATCATTTACTGTGATCAGATCAACAGAATCATCTCCTGATGTCAGAAGAGTTGCTATTTTGGCCTGGCGGTTGTCCGCATTGGCCGGACATTTTTCAATATGGATCTTTATTCCAAGATCCTTTTCCGCCTGGCTGATAAAAGAATCAAAGCCTTCTGCGCCTGCATCCACATGAAGGATCGTCAGTTCCTGTCTGTTCTCCGGCACAATATCAGATACAGCCTCCTTCTTCTGGACTCCACATCCTGTCACTGCCAGAGCCAGGGCAAATACCCCGCAAAATACCTGTTTTTTCAATCTCTACCACCCTTTTTATCTGGGCCATCTATCCTCTTTTGACATCAACGGCTGGAACGGTGCATGAGGAAGTGTCTGATACCAGTACGCTACACTTGCTACATCATCCTGTCGTTCAAACAGGCCACGGTATCCGACGCCTATCTGCTGGATCGTAACGCGAAGATCCTCTTCAAAGCAGATCGGATCCTGTAAGTGCCATCTGTAAAAGCCTCGCATTGGCGGGCAGTCATCATTGTGATAAAAATTGTGGATCAGTTCGTCATGAGCAGAATAATACGGATATCCCAGATACGGTGTGTTATAATTCTGTTCCACGGTTTTTCCATCCACCTGTTTGGCAAAGCTCCAGGAACCTCCAAAGTAATCTTCCGTTCCTGTTCCGCAGATGGTCGGATACTCCTCATCTCCGTCAATATAAAACTTCATTTCTCCCTCGCCCCACCAGTAACGTTCCAGTGTGGTAAGTGCCATGTAGGTTCCTATATAATGGCCTTTTCCTTTTACTCCATCCAAAATTGTATAATCTTTTGTTTTTTCTGTCAACCGTTCCCTTCTCCACTGCGCATGGAAATAAGCAATATCGTCCGGAAGCTCATCATAGAGACAGTAATCTACCTGATAAAAGAAAGCCGGGATTTTATTTGCATGCTGGTTTTCCAGTGTGATCTTTGCTTTCTTCTTAAACGGCATCGGGAAATAGCAGTTAAAGCCCCTGTTTGGAACAACAGCCACCGGAACAGAATTTACAAAACATTCTCTTCCGAATCCGCAGCAGAAGAAATCACCCAGAGGACTTTCCACGGAAGGAGTTTCCTCGTCATCCCAGTACATACGGATCACAAGATCCCTCAGTACAAAGCAATCTGCCTCTGTAGTCTTGTTGTCGACGGTGATCCAAATATGATTGATCTGTCCCGGTCCTTCCATTTCTGCCAGAGTTACCACAGCTCCCGGCTCAATATCCTTAAGACACGGGCTTCCTTTTCTGGACGGTCCGAGATGACTTGCAGCCATACCGCCTCTGCCTTTTTCTCCATGAGGATTTTCTGCATTAATCGCACGGCTTTTTCCATGCTTTGCAAGTGCGATCCCTCCCAGTCCGCCTGTAAATGCCTGATACATATCTGTTTTCTCCTCTCTTTTGGAAATTAAAAATATTTACGCTTTTACTCCACCTGCCATGATACCATCCATGATCTGTTTCTCAAAAACAGCTACAAAGATAATGATCGGAAGAAGGATGATCCATCCCATGGCGCTGACAAGATCCCACGGAACTCCATACATGTTGTCACGTAACGGAAGCTGTACGATGGAAACAGAAAGTACCTGAATACCATTTGAATAAAACAACGGTGTGAAAAAGTTATTCAGACAGGTAATAAAGTTGATAATGCAAACCGTAGCGATTGCCGGCTTCATCAGCGGCAGAACGATCGTAAACAGTCTCTGTGAAAAAGATGCGCCGTCAATAGCAGCTGCCTCCTCCAGTGAGATCGGGATCTCACCGACAAAGTTTCTGAGGATCAGAACCGTAAACGGTATAACGGTACTGATATAAAGAAGGATAAGTCCCGGATATGTATCATACAGCTTTACCTTCTGCATAAACTCATACAGCGGGCGGGCTGTGACAACCTCAGGGATCAGCATGGTAGCCAGAACAAACGCAAATGCAACAGAAACTCCCTTTGAGTTAAATCTTGAGAAGCCATAGGCAGCCATTGCACACAGCACGGTACTGATCACAAGTGTAATGCCTACGATCAGAACTGTATTTCCGATCTTTGAAAGCAGTCCTACATTCTGTATCAGAAATTTATAGCTTTCCAGTGTGGGATGATCCGGAAGATAATCGATCGGTGTTTTAAACAGTTCTCCTGACGGTGTGATCGAAGAAATAAAGATCCAGTAAACCGGGAACAGGATCAGAAAAGCCACAACTGCAAACAGAACCCATCTTCCAACGGCTACCACTCCATGATAAACATTATATTTTCCTGTATTCTTCACGATAATTCCCCCTAACTGTCAAACTTATTCATAACACGTATATTCAGCCAGCTGAAGATCGCCATTACAACAAACAGCAGCATAGCCAGCGCCGAAGCATATCCTACGTTTAGATTTGTAAATGCTTCTGTTGTGATTCTGTATGCGATCAGCGCAGTATCCTCTCCAGGGCCTCCAGATGTCATGGAATAAACCAGATCGAAGGTTGTCAGTCTCCAGAGTGTGAACGGAATACATAAAGTCAGGACATTTTTTGCGATCAGCGGAAGTGTGATCCGGAAAAAGCTCTGGATCCCGTTTGCACCGTCTACCTTTGCTGCCTCATAGATATCGCCGGAAATAAACTGAAGTCCGGAAAGTACAAGAATTGCAAAGAACGGAAGGTCCTTCCACAGGTCCATTGCAATTACCGCTGCTCTTGCAGTACCTGTATTGATCAGCCAGCTGTTCTGGTAACCCGGTACAAACCAGCGGATAAAATCATTGATCAGACCATAATCATTGTTAAATGCCCATTTTGCAGCCATACCGGCTACTACTGCAGGCATAGCCCACGGGATCAGCACGATGGTCCTCAGAAAACGGCGGCCTTTGAATTTCATATTCAGGATCAGTGCCAGGATAACTCCGAGGATCACATGAAAGATCATGGAAGCAACCACAAATATTGCCGTAAAGCTGATCGATGTGAGCACTTTAGGATCAGAAAATACCTTCAGGTAATTCTTGAAGCCTATAAATTCATTGATACCTGCAAGGATACTGATATTAAAGAAGCTGTTTTTCACAGTCATCAGAATGGGATATACTGTTGTAAAACCTCGAATCAGTACAACCGGCAGGATCAAAAGCCATGGTATCCACTTCATATTTTTTTTGCTTATTGTCATGGAACTTTCCTCCCTGTTCATCAAGCAATGTAAAGCAGACTTTTACCTCTGCTTTACATTGCTGTTTTTTTATATCTTTTACTTATACATATCTACCACATCCTGAGCCTTCTTGCAGAACTCATCAACTGTAATCTCGTCTTTCATACAGGACTGGAAGATTGTTCCCATATCGCTGATAAATTCCATTGTCTGTGCCACCATCGGACGTCCCTGTACATTGCATTCATTTGCATATCTGCTGTACATTTCTTTTGCCGGGTCAGAATCCGGAACTACCTTCTCTGCAACATCCTTTCTTGCAGGATATCTGTCAAATGCTTTATAGGAAGCTTCCATTCCGCCTTCATCAGCCATATACTGGAGGAATTTCACAGCTGCATCTTTATTCTTGGATGCTTTGTTGAGAACATAGCTCCAGGAATCTGTAAAGATCGCACGCTCTCCCTTGCCGCTGAAATCCGGTACCATTTCCATGTGGATCTTATCTGCGCCAAGCATATCTGCCTTTGCATAATCTGTTCCAAGCCCCCACATAAACCAGCATCCGTATTTTCCGTCATTGATCTTCGGATTCATCTGGTCATATTTATCTGCAATCTGTTCGATGGATGTTTCTTTATTAGCAACCAGATCGTGAAGGAACTGAACTGCTTCCTTGTTTTCCTCTTTGGTCCAGTCAAAATAATCGCCGCCGAACATGTTTACAAACTGTGCAAGCTCGTTAAATGCATAGGTTTTCTCCCAGGAACCGCCGTAGCCGAATCTTCCGTCCTTGGAAACAGCCTTCATATACTTCATGAAATCCTCTTTTGTATCAATGGATTTGATTCCGACCTCATCCATGATCTCCTGATTTACCCAGAATGCAAGATATCCTGTATAGCCTGGAACACCGACGATGTTTCCGTCCTTATCTGTGATCATATCCTTTACATATCCCTGGGCAAACTGATCAGCGATATCATCTGTCATTACTGTATCGTTCAGTCCTTCCAGCCATCCGGAATTTTTAAATGCCGCGCTCATCTCATCGTTGATCTCAATGACATCCACGGAAGTATCTCCTGTGGAAAGCATTGTGGTGATCTTCTGCTGACGGGTATCTGTATCTGTAGGTGCCGCAATTACATTAATGTTCAGGCCCGTGGCATCTTCCACATTTGCAAGCCAGTCCTCAAAATCCGGGTCTGTGGTGTTGACGCTGTATAAGGTAAGATCATATTTTTCCTTTGCGGAAACAGTAACCACGTTACCTGCCATACCCACAACCATCGCTGCTGCCAAAACTGCACTCATTACTTTTTTCTTCATATCTTTCTTCCTTTCTGGACATTTTCGTGTTTGTCCACACCTGTTTTTGATGGTTTAAGGATACCAGAGAGCCCCCTCATTCTAAATACAATATTTTATGATTTATTTATATTATTTTTCGTTCTCTTGTATTTTTGTTGTTAATTTTTTATAATCCTTTTATATAATCTATATTTGTAACGGCTTTTTTCACAGCTGGATTCGGTTTCATTAATTTGTTTTTGACATAAAGGAGAATATGTACTATGAAATTCCACAAATGTATCCCACCCATTTTTTCCTCATTTCGCTATAAGCTCCTGCTCGCATTTCTGATCGCAACTATGGTACCTCTGATTTCCCTGACCTTCATCAGCTATCACATTTCCTATAACATTGCCAGAGATCGTATCATCGATTCTGCCGTAATGACTGACAAGCAGCTGGTCTCTCAGCTGAACGACCGCCTCGGTCAGGTTGAAAATGTAGCAGATACCATACAGTTTCAAATGTACTCCCTAAATCAGCCTTCCTCTAATAAGGTAGATGCACTGAAAAAATTCACCACTGTAAAAAACAATATTTCGCTGTATAAATCCACATTCGATTTCTTCCATATATATGTTTTTCTGCAGCCCGATCAGCTCGGTTCAAAAGAAAGCCTGTACTTCTTTTCCACAGATGAGCTTTCTGCATATGGTCTGGATAAAAATATTGTTTCCGGTTCAGGCTTTTCCTCTGTCTGGATACCGGTTTCCAATATGCCTCTGCCTAAAATACTGTCCACAAAAAAATCATCTGCCGATGTGATCCTCTGCGTCCGGGCACTGAAAAATCAGGCCACCGGTATTCTGGAATACGCCTACGGCATTGCTCTGGACACCTCAGAGCTTACCACTTATCTGCAGCCTGCTGCTTTGGATTCCCGCATATACAGCTACATTCTCACAGATCACGGAGAGATTGCAGCAAAAAATACATCCTCACTGAATTTATCCGGAATTTCCAAAGCACAGTTTCAGAAACTCAAAGGAAATGCAGATTCTTCTTTTCACAGCGGCGACAAATATTATAACTGCTGCACCTTAAGCAATGGCTGGCTTCATGTTACCGAAATCCCGGAAAGCTATATTCAGGGCAACACGCACATCCTGATCCGTGCCTTACTGATCACTGTCCTTATTTTCTTGCTCCTTACTGTTATCATCGTTATCCTGTTTTCCGAAAATCTTACCCGGAAGATCACTGCACTTTCCTATGCAATGGAAGCCTTTCAGCTGGGATATGACCCGGAACATCTATCTATCGTTACTGTTCCCCACCCGGATGATCCTTCCAGGTATGATGAGATTGACAGACTGGGCATCACCTTTGAAGATATGCAGCACACAATAGCCGGAAACCTGAAGTCCATTGTAAATCTTTCCGTAAACGAAGAACGTCTGAAATACCAGCTGCTCCAGTCACAGATCAATCCGCATTTTCTTTACAATATCCTGGGATCGATCCGTACCTGCCAGTCCCTTGGAAAGCTTGACATTGCTGATCAGATGATTGCAAATCTGACTGCCTTTTACCGTCTTACCCTGCGTAAATCAAAGGAACTTATTCCTATTAAAGATGAATTGGAAATTGCCCGGCTTTATCTGGAAATGGAAAAGCTCTGTCATAAAGATAATCTGGACTGGGAGATCGAAGCAGAAGATGGAATCGAAAATTTCCTGATCTGCAAGTTTACACTTCAGCCATTTCTCGAAAATTCCATTCTGCACGGGATTTCTTCGGGCACACCAGCTGTTTTCATTTCGATCCATGTTCTTTATGGCGATGATACGGTTGTGATCTCCATTGAGGACAACGGTGCCGGCATGGACTCCGAAACCCTTGCACAGCTGCGCCATGCTATTGAGCATAATGTTATTGATTATGAGAATCATTTTGGAATTTCCAACGTAAGTTCCCGTATTTCCAACCCATTATACGGAAACGGTTCCGTAAGGATCCGCAGCAACCCCGGAAACGGCACATACGTCACCATTGAATTCGAACAGATGGAGGAAGATATCGATGAAAAAAATAATGATCGTAGATGATAATTACTTATCTGCAGAAGGTATCGAAAAAAACATAGACTGGGAAACACTGAATGCAGAGATCATCCATGTCTGCTACAATGGAACCTCTGCTATCGAAGCCATGAAAAAAGAACCGGCAGATCTGATCATTTCTGACATTGAAATGCCTGATCTTGACGGCATTTCCATGAGCCGTCAAGCTCTTGAGATCAATCCTATGGTGAAGATCATCCTGATCAGTGCCTATGATAAATTTGAATATGCAAGACGCGCTCTGCTCCTCGGTGCTCTGGATTATATCGAAAAGCCTCTGGATTATGCCTATCTTATCCAGAAGGTAAAAAACGCTTTTGCACTGATGGAAAAGGAACAGAAAAATCTCCAGCTTCTGAAACAAAGCAGGCCTCTTCTTACGGAAAAATTTTTCCGCGAGATCACACACCTTCCGTCTTCTGAAGCAGCCTACCGACTGAAGCCTTATCTTAAGTATCTGAACCTGGAGCTGAATTATGATTTTTATACAGTTGTTATTCTGGAGCTTGAAAATGCTCCGGATCTAAAAGCTGTTTACGGGATTGAAAAGTTTCAGATGGAGCTTTTCAACCTTCAGGATCTGATAACTGAGGAAACCGCTTCTCTTGATTTTGTGTATCTTCTCCCGGATATGGATGGCTATCTGTGCATTCTGGGACACAGCGGCTGTCAGTCCAACAGCTTCCGCCAGCTTACCAGCGGACTTATTTCCTCAATCGCAGATGCCTGCCAGCCACTGGGACTTTCTCTCAACGCAGGTATTGGAACAATTGTCCAGGATTTTTGGAACCTGAACCATTCTTATAAAAGCGCCGTACATGCACTGGAATACAGATTCTTTTTCCCGCATCAGAATATCTTTGACGGAAGAGAGGCTCTGGGTTCCGATCTGTCTGTTGCAGATTTTTCAGATACAAAGGAGGATGAACTGATCCGGCTTCTCTGCAAAAAGGATACCGCTGCCATAGATCTCTGGTTTCAGAATTTTTCCGACTGGCTCACTCAGAAATTTCGCACAAAGAATTTCGCTTTCATACAGATTTATTCTCTTCTTGGCCGGATCCTGAAATTTTTCTATGAATTAAATCTGGATACGCATGACCTTGAAGCTAAAATTTTGTATGTTTACAACCACATAAATGAGTTTCATAATACGGAAGAGCTATGTCAATGGCTGAAGGATCTGTGCCATCTTTTATGTCGGAAGCTTGATTCCTCCATGAATGATTATCACCAGAAGCTCTGTGAACTGGTGATTTCCTATATCAACGAACACTACACTGACAATACGCTCTGCCTCAATGACATTGCTGCCTCTGCCAATGTAAGCCCAGCTTATTTAAGTGCTCTTTTCAAAAAAAATCAGGGGATCAGTCTCAGTGACTTTATCACATCTCAGCGAATTTCCGCAGCCGCCCGTTATCTGACTACGACTACTATGAGTCTGAAGGAGATCAGCCTGAAATGTGGTTATGCCAATCAATATTATTTCAGCACCAGCTTCAAAAAGAAAATGGGGATCACCCCTTCCGCCTATCGGGAACAGCATACATAACTTCTTCTCTTCTTTATAACAAAGTTACTGTCACAAATGCCAATGCCCTTCTCCGGAATTTTACTTATAATCAATTAATAAAGAGAATCATCATATTTTTTCGAAGGAGGGATCGCTATGAAAAAATGGAAAAAAATCCTGATATCTCTGATGACAGTCTTTGTACTGGCCATACTCCCGGCAGAATCGGCAATTCTGCCTGGCACAGTCTGTGTTACAGAGGCCGCTCCCAGGATCAGTTCTTCCAAGCTTACAGATCCTTATGAGATCCTGACACAAAAAGATGCTTCCGAAATTGCAAATGACACTCTGGATATGGCTGTTCCATATTGGGCTGATCTTCTCAAGGGCTCCGGCATCACCCTGCGCTCCCTGGGCTTTTCAACTACAAAATAAGCTTTTCCTAAAAACAGATCGAGCATACCCGG